>JAHWKH010000238.1 GCA_019347995.1 Gemmatimonadota bacterium
GGGCGGCCCTCGGCGGCGCCCGGGGAGCCGCCGAGGCCCAGGAAGGTGCGCTGCGGGTGGAGGCCATGGGTGACGGCACCGCCTCCTTCGTCTACCCCGTGCAGGCGGACGTGGAGGTCTGCGACCACGGCGTGCGCATGGACGGGGGTCGGATGAGCTGGGGCCATGTCCACACGGGCGAGCCGGAGCGATGCTCCCGGGGAGAGGCCCGGGTCGTCCTGCGGGTGGCCGGCGGCACGGTGACCGGCGTGGAGCTGGGTCCCTCCGGTGGCGAGCCGCCCGCCGGGCGCGATCTCGGCGTCGTCGCGGGTCCGGACGCGGCGGACTTCCTCCTCTCCCTGGCGTGGCGCGGCGCGACCGCCGACGCGGCGGCGGATGCGATCCCCGCCGCGGCGCTGGCCCGGGACGCGGAGGCGTGGCCGGGCATGCTGGACATCGCCCGGGACCGGGACCTCGGGGGTGACCTCCGCCAGGCCGCGCTCTTCTGGGTCTCGCGGGCCGCGGCCGAGGCCGTCACGGGGGACCTGGCGGACATCGCCCGGGACGCGGGTGAGGCGCAGGACGTGAAGAACGCGGCGGTGTTCGCCCTCTCCCGCCGCCCGGTGGCGGAATCCGTTGCCGCCCTGATGGAGATTGCGCGCGACGCCCCGGAGCGGGAGACGCGGCGGACCGCCATGTTCTGGCTCGCCAGGCTGGACGATCCGCGCGTGGTGCCGTTCTTCGAGGCCATCCTGTCGGGACGCGCCCCCTCGGGCTGACGCACGGGCGGGCCGGCGCCGCCACTGGCCGCTCCGGGGCTTCCCGGTGGGGTAGGGAAACACAAGTTTCCCGGCGTGGCGTCGCCGCGAGCCGCGCATTACCTTCATGCGTCGCCCCGTAGCGCCTCCATCCCTCTGGGCGCGCCCCTCTCTCCATCGTTCATGGCTCCGGTGACCCAGAGACCCATCCGGGTGCTCCTCGTCGAGCACGACCCCGATGATCCGGACCGCCCCAGTCGGCGGCTCGGCTCTGTGGAGGAGGCGAACGTCGAGGTGGAGTGGGTCGACGAGCTCGCCGCGGCGCTGGAGCGCCTCTCCCAGGGGGGCTTCGACGCGGTCCTCCTCGACCTCGACCTCCCCGACAGCCAGGGCATCGTCACCTTCGAGCGCACGTACGCCTTCGCGCCCGACGTCCCCATCGTGGTCCTCACCGACGATCACGACGAGACCGTCGCGGTTGCGACGGTCCAGGGAGGCGCCCAGGACCACCTGGTGAAGGACGAGGCCCACGCGCACACCCTGGTGCGCGCCCTGCGCTACGCCATCGAGCGCCACCGCCTGCTCTCCGCGCTGCGCAGCCTCTCCCTCATCGACGACCTCACCGGGCTCTACAACCGCCGCGGCTTCGCCGACCTGGGCGAGCAGTATCTGAAGCTGGCGCGCCGCAGCGCCCGGGGCGTGACGCTGGTGTACCTGGACCTGGACCGCTTCAAGACCATCAACGACACGCTGGGCCACCACGTGGGCGACCGCGCGCTGCTCAAGGTGGCCGATCTCCTGAAGGCCGCCTTCCGCCGTTCCGACATCATCGCGCGCATGGGAGGCGACGAGTTCGCGGTGCTGGCGCTCGAGTCCTCGGAGGACAGCGCCGAGATGCTCCTGGACCGCCTGCGCGAGAAGATCGTCGAGTTCAACCGGTCCAAGCGTGAGCCGTATCAGCTCGCCGTCAGCCTCGGCATGGCCCGGGCGGATGACGAGAGCCAGGTGCGGCTGGAGGATCTCCTCGCCCGGGCCGACCTGGCGATGTACGAGGAGAAGCGCGGCAAGCGCAGAGCGGCGCTGCGATGAGCACCAATCGCGACTCCCTGGATCAGGAGACCCTCCAGCCGGAGCGGCCGCCCAGCGTCCACTGGCTGATCCGGATCGCCGAGCGGGCCGGGCTCGAAGGCGAGAGCATCGACCTCGCCGCGGGCGTGTCCGCACCCGATGCGTGGGCCGCCGTCGTTCGCGCCTACGGGCTCTCCGACGCCCGCCTGTCGGAGCTGGTGGCCGACTACTTCCGGCTCGACGTGGCCGACTTCGCCCACGCCGATCCCAACGCCGCCCTCCTGGTCCCCGAGACCATGGCGCGGCGCCACCACATCTTCCCGCTGCTGGAGAACGACCGGCAGATGGTGGTGGCGACCTGCGATCCCACCGACGTGGAGGCCGAGCGCGCGCTGGGCTTCTCCACGGGGCGGTCCACGGTGTTCGAGGTGGCCTCGCCCCAGGCCATCCAGGAGGCCATCGACGGCCGCTTCTCGCCCGAGAAGGCCGTGGGGAGCCTGCTGGGCACGCTCGAGGCCGACATGGGGCTCGAGGCCGACACGGTGCGGCTGGTCGAAGAGATGGGGCCGGAGGCGGTCTCCGAGGACGACGTCCAGGCGACGCCGGTGGTGAAGCTCACGAACCTCATCATCCGCGACGGCATCGCCCAGGGGGCCAGCGACATCCACATCGAGCCCGGACGGAAGGGGGGCAGCGTCCGCTACCGAGTCGACGGCGTGCTGCGCAAGCACATGGACCTGCCCATGTCGGCGCTCAACCGCGTCATCTCCCGCATCAAGATCCTGTCCAAGCTCGACATCGCCGACCGCCTCCGCCCCCAGGACGGCAAGGCGCGGGTGCGCATCAAGAACCTGGGCTACGACCTGCGCGTCTCGACGCTGCCGGCGGGGGGTGCGGAGAAGTGCGTGATCCGGATCCTGGACTCCAGCGCGTCGCTGACCCTCGACGACCTGGACCTTCCGGCCAAGGAGCTCGAGCGGATGCGGAGCCTCCTCACCAACCGCGACGGCATCGTGGTCGTGACGGGTCCGACCGGGTCGGGGAAGACCACGACCCTGTACGGCGCGCTCCGCGAGCTCGCCGACGGGAAGGTCAACATCATGACCGTGGAAGATCCCATCGAATACGACCTTCCCGCCATCACGCAGACCCAGGTGGAGGCGAAGCAGGGGCTCACCTTCTCCACCGCGCTCCGCTCGATCCTGCGCCAGGATCCGGACGTCATCCTGGTGGGCGAGATCCGTGATCGCGAGACGGCCGAGACGGCCGCCCAGGCCGCCATGACCGGACACCTGGTGCTGGCCACCGTGCACGCCAACGACGCCGTGAGCGCCGTAGCCCGGCTCGCCGATATGGGCCTGCAGTTCAGCACCATCGCCCAGACCCTCCGGGGCGGGCTGGCCCAACGGCTCATCCGGCGGGTGTGCGCGGCCTGCGCCGAGCCGGTGCGGGGCATGCTCACGCCCGACGAGCGGCGCCTGACGGAGCGGCACGGCATGGAGCCGGTGGTGCGGGCGGTGGGCTGCCCCGAATGCGGCTTCACCGGCTACCGGGGTCGTCTGCCCGTGGTCGAGGTGCTGATCGCCGGCCCCCGCTTCGCCCAGGCCGTGGAGCAGCGGAAGGGGTGGGCCACGCTGAGCCGGCTCGCCATCCAGGGCGGCATGCGCCCCATGCAGCAGGTCGTCCTGGAATGGGTGGCCCAGGGCAAGACGACGCTGGTGGAGGTGGAGCGCGTCCTCGGCCAGCAGGTGGAGGACGAGCAGGGGCCCCGGGAGCACGGGCCTCCGCGCATCCTGCTCGTGGACGACGACGAGGAGGCGCGCCTCTTCATGCGGACGCTCCTGGAGAAGGAGGACTTCGAGGTGCTCGAGGCCCTGGACGGTGAGCAGGCGCTCGACATCCTCAAGGGCGACCCCGACTTCTCCCTGATCATCCTGGACCTGCAGATGCCGGGGCTCGACGGTCGCGAGGTCCTCCACCAGATCCGCAACGCGGTGGACACCGGGGCCCTCCCCGTCCTCATCCGCACCGGCACCGGCAGCGACCGCATGGAAGCCGAGCTCCTGGACGCCGGTGCCGACGACTACCTGGACAAGTCGGTGGACCCCGGCCGCTTCCTGGCGCGGGTCAAGGCCATCCTGCGGCGGGCCATGCTGTAGTCGGGTTTCGAAGGAGGGAGCGGCGGAGCCGGGGCTTTCCCGGTTTTTTTTTTGCCGGCTGGCTGTAACGGAGATGTAACGAACGACGCGATCGGAACGGCTCCGGCTTGTGGCCGCCGTCTCCCGGGTCGAGACTGGGCCCCTCGCGACGGCGCGTCCTCCGACGGTCCGACCCGCTCCCGATCATCGAAGGTGTCTCGACCACCATGAACGCCACCGGCTCCCGTCTCATGCCGGCCGTCCTGATGCTGGCGGCCGCCACGACTCCCCTCTCCGGACAGGGCATCGAGGCACGCGCCTCGGACCTGACGCTGGGGGGGCGCCTCCAGGTCCAGTATGCCAACTCCTCGATGGACGGGGCGGTGGACGACGTCTTCCTGCGCCGCGCGCGCCTCGAGCTCGACGGCGCCCTCACCGACCGCCTCGAC
>JAHWKH010000239.1 GCA_019347995.1 Gemmatimonadota bacterium
CTTCTTTCGTGCTCCCGTTGAGCACGCGGAAATGGTCACGTCGGGTGGCCTCCTTGCGGGCGGTGTGGTGGATGGCTGCCACTCCCACTAGGCACGAGGCGCCCACCATTCGCCCCCCTTCCCGGCGCGAATTATGCATCCTGAGAAAAGGCCCGCAAGGACGTCAGTCGCGGCGGCGGGGCGCCGCCCCGCGGGGCGACCTTCCACCGTGCGATTGACCCCCACGATGTGCAGGTACTTCGTTTCCCGGCCGCTCTTCGTCAGGCCAGTGGCCGTGCTCGTCGAAGTAGCGGCGGGCGCGGTCCTCTTCGTCGCGATCGCGGACGCCCGACACGGACAGGCGATAGAGGAAGTTGAGCAGCCAGATGGACAGGCCGGCGCCGGTGAGCAGTGCAAAGGCCTCGACGCCGATCGCGTCCCGGCGCACGACGAGAACGACCAAGCCGGCCAGAACCACGAGTGCCGGCAGCACCCACCGCACCAGGAAGAGCGGGTCGCGCCAGCGCGGGCGGGGGCTGGCACCGGGCTGGGCCATGCAGGCGAGGCTACCGCGCCGCCGCCCGCCGACCCGCGTTAGGCGGCCGGCTGGACCTCCGCGGCCGCCGCTGCCGGCCCCGCAGGCACGACGACCACGATGTGGTCGCGATGTACGGCCAGAAACTCGTACGTCGACGCCGGCGCCGAGCCGTCCCGGGCGATGGCCGTGTAGAACTGCGCCATCTTGAGCGGCGTCTGGCTGTTGGGGCCCTGACCGATGGAGAGGGAGAGGACCTCGCCCTCCTGGGGGGAGTATCCGAACCGCTGCCGCCAGAACTCCCGGTCGGCGGGGAAGATCCCCTGGTTCTCCTGCGGCAGGTCGATGCCGCAGCGCTGGCTGAACCCGACGTCGGTGGCCTCCTCCAGCAGCCGGTCCAGCCCGATCCTCAGCCCCAACTGGTAGAAGTACACGTCGCAGGAATGCTGGATGGCGCCGGCCAGGTCGAGGTAGCCGTGGCCTCCGGGACGCCAGCAGCGCCAGTACCGTCCCCCGTAGTTCATGCCCCCCGTGCAGGGGATGGGCATCCGCTCGGTGGGCGTCACGGCGCCCACATCCAGGGCGATCCCGGCCGTCGCCAGCTTCCAGGTGGAGGCGGGCGCGTACAGCCCCAGCACCGGCCGGTTGTAGAGGGGCTTGTTGTCGTCCGTGTTGAGCTGCTGCCACAGCTGCGGATCGATGCCGCCCACGAAGGCGTTGGGGTCGAACGTGGGCGCCGAGTAGAGCGCCAGGACGCCCCCGTCGGCTGGGTCGATGGCCACCACCGCGCCCATCATGGAGTCGGGGAAGATGCGGTGGATCCACTCCTGGAGCTCCAGGTCGACGGAGAGGCGGATGTCGCCCCCGGCCACCCCCGGCTTGGAGAGGCTCCCCTCGAAGTCTCCCACGATGCGCCCGCCCGCGTCCACCTCCACGTAGCGCACGCCCTGCTCGCCCTGCAGGATCGTCTCGTACTGCCGCTCGATCCCGGTCTTCCCGATGATCATCCCCTGCTCGTACTCCTCGCGGGGGAACTGCTCGGTGCCCAGCTCCTCGGAGGTGATCTCCCCGATGTAGCCCATGACGTGGGAGACCGCGTGAGGCGAGGCGTAGCGCCGTTTGGGGCGCATCTCGATGAAGACGTTCGGGAACGAGCTGCGCCTCTCCTGGAGGGCGGAGGCCGCCTCGAAGCCGGCGTCCATCGTCACCACGAGGGGCTGGCGGGGATAGCGGTCGAAGGACTGTCGCAGCCGCCTCACGCGCGTGCTGTCCAGGCCCGGGAGGTACGGCCGCAGCCGGTCCAGGATCGCGAGCGTCGAGTCCCGACCACCCACAGGGAGGATCGTCACCGCGTAGCCGGGAATGTTGTCGGCGATGATGCGCCCGTTGCGGTCGAAGATGGTGCCGCGGGGAGCCGGGACCGACAGCGGCCTGAGGCGATTCGACTCGGCCTGCAGCATGTAGGTGCTGGAGCGCACCACCTGCACGCGGAAGAACGAGAATACCAGCACCCCCATGACCAGGAAGATGGCCACGAGGGCGCCCTGCGCCCTGCGTCTGCGTGCGTGCGGATGCTGTGTCTTCATCGAAGCGACTCCCACCAGGCCCCGGTCACCATGACCACGAGGACACCGACTGCGGCCGCGTATCCCGCCGCCAGGGACGCCTCCACCAGCATGGCCTGGGTGAAGGGCTCACGGATGGTCTCTCCTACCACCACCCAGTGGATGAGGTCCTTGAGCCACTTTCCCAGGAACAGGTAGGAGACGACGAAGAAGAAGGAGTCCCCCACGAAGAAATCCCGGGTACGGGCACCCACCATGCCGACCAGCGTCATGGCGATGGTGTTGGCCCCGAACGCCAGGACGCTGAAGGCGTCCAGGAGCAATCCAAAGGCAAATCCGATGCCGGCGCCCGCGCCCATCCCCACTTCCCGGGCCGCCAGCAGCAGCGCAACGGTCAGGAGATCGGGCGCCTGCTCGTCCAGGCCGAGGCCGAGGTGCAGGAAGAAGTGGAGGATGGCGAGGAAGAGAACCGTCGCCCAGACGCGCCAGGCCGCCTTCACGTCGAGGGCGCCCCCCCCTGCCCCTCACGGGGCGCCGCACCCAGGGTGTCGGGCGGCGGACGCATCGTATCGGGCGGCGGACGCATCGTATCGGGCGGCGGACGCGTGGTGTCGGGCCGGGCGCCCCCGCCGACCTGGATGGTGTCGGTGGGCCGCGGGAAGGCGGGCCGGGTCGTGTCGGCCGTGTCCGGGGGTGGCACGGCGGGCCGGATGACGCCCCGCCGCACCGTATCCGTCCGGGGCGGCTGGCGCGGCTGGACGGGAGGCGCGTCGGCCCTCGGGATCTGCGGCTGGGGCGCAGGCGCCTCCCTCTCCTCCCCCGCTGGCTCGGTCCTGGCCGGAGCCTGCCGGGTCGGCACCGCCCCGCCCTCCGCCGCCGGCTGCTCCTGCGACGGCGGGCGCACGCCGGCCGCGACGGCGGCCCGGGCGGCGCGGGCGACGGAGTCACGCTGGGCCTGGTCCATGGCCGCCAGCACGGCCGAGTCCTGCCCCTGATACGCCAGCAGGAGCTGACGCAGGATCAGGACGCTGTCCCCCAGGGCCGCGAGGCTGTCGCGCCGCGCCTGGTCCCACTCGGCCATCGCCTCATAGCTGACGATCGAGTCCTGAGGCCACGCGGAGGTGAGGTCGCCCGGCGACGCACCCCCCTCCTCGGAGACCGTGGCGACCAGGACATGGGTGGCTCCGCCCGGATCCACCAGCGGCCGCAGGAAGTAGCTCTTGCGCCATCCCGCCTCGGCTTCGGCCATCTGCTCGACGGTGCCGATGGGGATGCCGCGTGGATAGACGCCCAGACCACTCGTCAGCACGATCGTGCCCTCGTCCAGCGTCGTGTGGAAGGCGGTGCCGTTCAGGACCAGCCGATCGCCCTCCCGGAAGTCGCCCCGCCGGCTCTCCACGATGCCGTATGCCGTGCCGTCCAGGGTCATGGCGCTGGCGCGGAAGTCGGGGTGGGTCCAGTCCATGCCGATGGCGGTGCCGCCCCGGACCTGGCGAACCACCCCCAGGAGCCCGTGGCGCGTGATGACTGGCGCTTCGGCCCGCACGCCGTCGTCCTCGCCCACGTTGAGGAGGAACATGCTCTCCGATCCGGCCGTGCCGGCCCGGATCACCGTGGCCGGCCGATACGACGGCCCCACCCGACCCTGGAGGGACAGGAGGGCCCGCAGCCGGCGGTTCTCCTCCACCGTGGTGTGGTGCGCGCTCATGACCGCCACGAGGGAGTCGTGCTGGGACCTGAGATGCCTGCTGTCGATCGCCCGCTCCCGGGTGGCCACCAACCCTTCCTGCGTCGCGACGAAGGGGCGCAGCAGGCTCACGCGCAGCGCCGAGGCGATGCCCTGCTGCTGGCCCGGCGGGAGATACGTCAGGGCCAGGGCCAGACCGAGGAACACGAGGGCCACCAGGATCTGTCGGCGGCCAGCCGTGCCTTCGGTGTCGGTGGTGTACGCGGGCATGCCGTTCCAGGTCCCCGGGGATCCACGTTTGAGATCGCCGACGAGGGGCCGGTCTCCCCCTCCCCCGACCGTCGGCTCACCCCCGGGCATGCAAGAGCGAGGCCCGGTCGGGGTGCATTTTCCTACCCGTGGGAGGGCTGCGCGTGCCCGCGGCCGCAGCCCCGGGCCAGGAGGAGAAGGTCGGCCGCCACGATCGCGCCTCGTGCGATCCTCAGTCCCTTCGACAGACCCGGAGGGCGCCCGTGATGTCCGCCGCGCGCGGGCCGCTCCCCACCGGTCGGAGCCGGCGCCGCCGTCTCAGGTGACCTGCGGTCGCGCTGGCGCGCGATCCTCAGTCCCTTCGACAGAC
>JAHWKH010000023.1 GCA_019347995.1 Gemmatimonadota bacterium
TCCCACAGCATGGACTGCCGGTCGAACGCGGCCCGTGGATAGGCGAAGCGGAAGTCCACCGCCTGCGGGCCCTCGACCTGGAAGCGGGGCAGCACCTCGACGACGCGCCGGTACAGGTCCTCGACCCGGGACGGGAACTGCTCGCCCGAGCGGCCGCGATGGAGGGTGAGGGCGTCGTAGAGGGTGGTATCGCCCAGGTCCTCCAGGAGCCAGATCCCGGCGTCCTCGTCCACCCCGTACAGCTCCGGCACCGGGAGCCCGATGTCGCGGAAGGCGCGGGTGAACGCGAAGAACGCGCGGTTCTCCTCGCGGTTCGGCCCCACGGCTCCCACCGCCGTCTCGTGGTCGGGACCCACCAGCCGCCAGTACGAGCGCGAGGAGCCGTCCCCGCCGATCTCCAAGATGGCGGTGGGCGGAACGCCGAAACGGTCCTCGAAGAGGCGTACGAGCTGGCTCTGCATGGCGGGAACCAGAAGAGCAGATTCCACGCCAGGCGAGGAGGGGCGCCCTTCCATCCGCTTCAGCAGCCCGCTCCGCTCTCCTCGTCGCCCAGGATCTCGATGGTATCGGGCCCGTTGGGCACCACGCAGAGGAACTCGAAGGGCTCGTCGCCCTCGGCGCCCAGCGCCTCGTACCAGTGGGGCAGGCCGGCGGGAATGTAGACGACGTCGTCGGCCCCGACCTCCACCACCCGGTCGCCGATGCCGATGCGGGCGCGGCCCCGGAGGACGTACTGCTCGTGCTCCACCGAGTTCGTGTGGCGGGGCATGCCGCCGCCGGGCTCCATGATGAAGCGCCGGAGCGCGAAGTGGGGCCCCTCGTCGGGGCCGATGAGGACCTGCCGCCGCGTACCGGTGCCCGCCGCGACCTCTTCGGCGGGGACCTCCGCGGCACGCTTCACCGTAGCCATGCCGTTCCTCCCGTATCCAGGATGGGTCCGGCCCTCGGCCGGAATGCCCGGACAGGATAACTCACCGCTTCTTTCTGCGCCGGGAGCGGCCCTGGTTGGGGTGGCGCAGGTGCTCCCAGGTCTCGCCCCGGCGAAGCATGTAGATGGTGCTCGGGGAGACGCCGAGGGTCTCGGCCCAGACGGTGCCGGGGGTCTTCCAATCCCCCTTCTCCTCGTCCCAGTCGTCCAGCACCGCGCGCGCCTGCTCCTCGGTGAGCTCCGAGTTGGGGGAGTTGTCTCCTTGGAGCCACGCGTTGCGACCCTTCCACCGGCCAGGGCGCTGCAAGGGGCCCGGAAGACGGCGGCCCGCCGTGCCCACGCAGTAGTGCCGGATCTGGTCTTCCGTGTACTCGGGGTGGCGGCGGTGGATCTCGGCGTACGTCATTCCATCTGCCGCGAGATCGCGCCACTTCACCACGAGAGGACCGGGCGGCTTCGCCAACGTCCCTCCGGGATTAGACAGGTACTATGACAAGCTGAGACACCGCATACTATGGAGCGCCGGCGTCCCGTCAACCGGCCTTGCATTGCGCGAAGCTTCAACGAGCGCGGCCCAGCCATCGCCCGACCGTCGATCGGTAGAGCCGGTACGGCTCGCCCAGCCGCTCCGACAGCAGGCGCTCCTCCGGAAGGATGAACCTGCGGGCGGCCACCACCGCGAACGCCGGAGGTACGAGCCACGGGGAGAGGGTTCCGTAGAGGAGGGCGATGCCCGCCAGGATGAGGACGGCTCCCAGGTACATGGGGTTGCGGCTCCAGCGGAAGGGCCCGTCGGTGACGAGGCCGTCGGGGGCCTCCAGCGTCGCGAGCGGTGCGCCCCGGCGTTTGAAGTGTCTCGCCGCGCGACCATGGAGCAGCGCGCCGCCCATCGCCACGGCCAGTCCCAACGCCTGGAGCGGGACGGGCGCGATCCGCGGCCCCGGCAGGAGGAAGTGGAGCGCCTGCTGGGCCACCAACGCCCCCAGGAAGGCGGCGGGCGGCGACAAAACGGAGGGCGGTGCAAGCGGCCGGCGCGCAGGTCCCGCGGGCGCTACGCTCAGGTCCCGGCGCCGGAGCGCAGCCGATCGGCGAAGCGGCTCCGGAACTTCGCCACCTTCGGCCCGATGACGACGCGGCAATAGGCCTGGTCCGGGTTGCGCTCGTAGTACTCGTGGTGGGCCGGCTCGGCGGGCCAGAAGCGCTCCAGCGGCTCCACCTGCGTCACGATCGGCGCGTCGAACACGCCCTCGTCCTCCAGCTCCGAGACGACCCCCCGCGCCGTCTCCCGCTGGGCGTCCGAGTGGGTGAGGACGATGGAGCGGTACTGGGAGCCCACGTCGGCCCCCTGGCGGTCGACGGTGGTCGGATCGTGGATGGCGAAGAAGACCTCGAGCAGCTCCCGGTAGGGGAGGACGGACGGGTCGAAGCGCACCTGGACCACCTCGGCGTGCCCCGTCGAGCCGGAGCAGACCTGCCGGTAGGTCGGCTCGTCCGCGTGCCCCCCCGCGTAGCCCGAAAGGACGCCCTCCACGCCCTCGAGCTCGCGGTACACGGCTTCGAGGCACCAGAAGCAGCCGCCACCGAGGGTGGCGGTCTCCAGATCGCGGTCCTGGGTGGGATCGTCCATGTCCGGAATGTGGAGTCACTTTGCCGGCGATCCAAGGGGCGGGACGCCACGCACCCGCGGGGGGACCGGAGCCGACCCCTCGCGCACCATGGCCTCGGCACGACACGGTGCACAGAGTAGGTCTCCCACGTGGTCGGTGGGCAGCTTCTTGAGACACCTCTCGCACCGTGGCTTCATCATGCTCCTCGTGTGGCGGTTGGAGACCCCCGAAGGCAAGGCGCGGGCCAGGAGCCCTGCCCGGCCCGGCGATGACGAGGGCGGCGATCGCGGCGGCCAGGGGGAGCAGGCGCAAGGGGACGCGCCGGGCCTCTTCCTCCGTCACGGGCGGCCGTCGCCGCTCGTTCATCCGAGGAGCGGCGCATCGACCGGGACGCGGAGGAGCGGCGCATCAACCGGGACGAGCGAGGTGCCATGGACGGGAGGAGGTCGAGGAGGCGGGCACTGGTCGCGCTGATGGCGCTGGTGCCGGGCTGCGAGGAGCCGGCGGCTCCGGGGGCCGAGGCTCCGCAGGGGGAGATCGGGTCGGTGGCGGGGCTGGCCGACGCGCTCCGGGCGGAGGGTGCCACGGTGGAGGTCAGCGTCGAGACGGCCCCGTCCCTGTTCAGCGTGCCCGGGCGCCTGCTGCTGGTGGACGGCGTCCAGGTGGAGGTCTTCGTCTTTCCCGACGCCGCCACGGCCGCCGGGGAGGCGCCGCTCCTCACCCGCTCCCTCATCCTCTGGGTGGCGCCGGCCCGCCTCTTCGGCATGGGCCCCCTGCTGGCTCTGCACGTGGGGAACGAGGGGAGGGGCACCGAGCTCCTCCGGCGGGTGCTGGGCCCGCCGCTGGCCGTGGCCGGCGTATCCTGACGCTCCGCGACGGGGCCCTGCCCCGGGCCACGCAGGCTCAGGGTGGCGCCGCCGCCACGCTGCGGGCCCAGGCCGCCGTGGTCCGGGCCATCTCGTCCAGGACGTCCTCGTCGCTCCGCCCCGAGCGCTTGAGGACGTGGAATCCATGGTCGGCGCCATCCACCACATGGAGGGTGGCGCGCTCCCCCAGCGGCTCCAGGACCGGCCGCAGGAGATCCAGATCGGCGAGGGCGTCGCGGGTGCCCTGGAGGAACAGCATGGGAAGGCGGACATCGGCCAGGTGATCCGCCCGCTCGGTCCCGGGCCGACGCGCCGGGTGGAGGGGAAAGCCCACGAAGACCAGCCCGCGCACGCCTCCGAGGCGGTCCTCGGCCGCGGCGTGGGACGCCATGCGGCCGCCCATCGACTTCCCGCCGGCCAGCAGAGGCAGCCCGCCGGCCCTCTCGGCCGCCGCCCCCACGGCCGCCTCCCAGGCCGCGACCAGCACGGGGCGGCGATCGGGCCTGCGGCTCCCCGCCGCCATGTACGGAAACTGGAAGCGCAGCGTGGAGACGCCGACGTCCGACAGCCGACGCGCCAGCGCTTCCATGAAGGGATGCGCCATGCCCGCGCCCGCGCCGTGCGCCAGCGCCAGGAGACACGAGGGGGCGCCGCTCTCCAGGAGGAGCGCCGGCAGGTCGCCCGATCCCGGCACGGGGACGGTGAGGGGAACGGGCCGCATGGGGACGCCTCCTGGCGGGTCGGGCCGGGGAACGGCACGCATCGGGATGTGACGCGCCGGGCTTTCCGATTCGGGGTAATCTAGAAGCTGGCCAGCGCAGTCCGCAGCCGCACCCGGCTTGCAACCCGTCGGCGCGGTCCGCAGTCTCGGGAACGGCGGAACGGGACGCAGACCACGACACACGGGGGGCGGATGGCGGAAGGGACGAGGGGTCGGGGCCGGCGAACACGTGCGGGCGGAGGTCCGCTTCGGGCCGTGGCTCTCGTGGCGGCGGCATCCCTGGCGGCGGCCGCCCTCCCCACCGAGGTCGCGGCCCAGGACGAGATGGCCGCGTCGGTCACGCTGGTGGCAGGCGTCTTCCAGTACGATCTGGAAGGTACGGGCGCCGTGCCCTTCGGCGGCGTGCGCCTTCCCCTGCCCATGCACCGGTGGATCGTCCTGGAGCCCGCCATCACATACGCGGCGTACGAGTCGCAGGGAGGCGACAACATCCCCCTCCTCACACCCGAGGTACAGGTGCAGGGCAGGCTCGACCTGGGACGGGTGGACCCGTTCCTGGGTCTGGGCATCGGCGGCACCTTCGACCTGCGCGAGAACCGGGGCGGAGAGGAGCTGGTGGTCTCCACCTACTCGGTGGGGGCGGGCGCGCGCGGGTGGCTCGGGAGGGGCTGGAGCCTCCGGGGCGAGCTGAGGGTGCGGGGCATCGACGGATTCACGGGTTCGGCGGCCGAGTGGACGGTGGGCGTGGGACGGACCTTCTGAGGCACTTCTGACGCCCGCGCCGAGCGCGGGAAGGGGAAGCGGTGAGCTGCTGCGGACACTGCGCCGGCGTGGAGGAATTCTTCGACGCGCGCACCGCGGCCCGGGACCTCCGACGCTACCGCCGGCGCGGCGCCACCCGCTCCACCCGCCTGCTCCTGGAGGCGATCCGGGACGCGACGCCCGTGCGGGGCGCCACCCTCCTGGACGTGGGCGGCGGGGTGGGCGCCGTGCAGCACGACCTGCTGGAGGCGGGCGCGGCCCATGCCGTGGGCGTGGACGCTTCGCCCGCCTATCAGGGCGCGGCGCTGGACGAGGCGCGCGCGCGGGGCCACGACGACCGCATCGACTTCCTCACGGGCGACGCCGTGGAGCTCGCCAACCGGCTTCCCGACGCCGACGTGGTCACGCTGGACCGCGTCGTCTGCTGCTACCCCGACATGGCCGCCCTGGTCGACGCCACCGCGCCCCGGGCCGGACGGGTCTATGCCGTGGTCCTGCCCCGCGAGTGGTGGGCGGTGCGCGTGGCGATCGGGGCGATGAACCTGGCCCAGCGCCTGCGCCGCCACGCCTTCCGCGCCTACCTCCACGGACCCGGGCACGTGGATCGCCGCGTCCGTGCCCACGGGCTGGAGCCGCGCCGGACGATCAACACCCTGATCTGGCAGGTGCGGGTGTGGGAGCGGCCGCCCCGGCGCGGGCGCCCGGGAGAGGCGGAGGCGTAGGAGAGCGTCCGGATCTCGCGGGGGGCGGCGTGACGGGCGCCTGCCCGCCGGCGCGGCGATCCGGCGGCGGCCGGCGGCGAGGACCCGCGGCAGGGAAGTTGCACCCGCACGCCCTCCAGCCCGCCGCTCCACGAGGACCCGCCTACCCTTCCGCCCATGGCCCAGCCCGCCCGCGACGACCACCCCTGGTGGACCGGAGGGGAAGAGCGCTGCGCATTCTGCCTCGGGCGCTACGTGCACGAGATGGAGATCCGCTGCCTGCACTGCGACCGACCCATGTGCCCGCTGTGCGTGGTGACGGTCAGCGCACGGCGCGAGCGCCTCTGCCCCGAGTGCGAGCCGTCGTCCCCGGGCGGGGAAGGCTGACGTGGCGGCCCGCGCCATCTGGAAGGGCGTCGTCCGCTTCGGGGACGTGGCCGTTCCCGTGAAGCTCTATTCGGCCGTGGAGGACCGCTCCGTCCACTTCCGGCTCCTCCACGAGACCGACCTGGTGCCGGTGAAGCAGGAGATGGTGCATCCGGGCACCGGCGACCCGGTGCCCGGCGACGAGGTCCGGCGCGGCTGGGTGGCCGACGACGGCAGCGTGGTGATGCTGGAGCCGGAGGAGCTGGAGGCGGTGGAGCCCGAAGGCTCGAGGGACATCGAGATCACGCGCTTCCTCGATCCCGCGGTCGTGAGCCATCCGTGGTACGTCCGCCCCTATTACCTGGGGCCCGACGGCGACGAGGAGGCCTACTTTGCCCTCGCCGGTGCGCTGGAGTCGTCCGGCAAGGAGGGCGTGGCGCGCTGGGTGATGCGCAAGAAGACCTATCACGGCGCGCTGCGGCTGCAGGGAGAGCATCTAATGCTGGTGACGCTGCGCAACGCCGGCGAGGTGGTGCCGGCCTCGGCGCTGCCTTCGCCCGGGGGCCGCGACCTCCAGAAGGCCGAGGTGGCGATGGCCGGCAAGCTCCTGGAGGCCCTGCACGGAGACTTCGACCCGGCCGAGTGGCGCGACGAGTACCGGGACCGGGTCATGGAGCTGGTGGAGGCCAAGGCGGAGGGCAAGACGATCGAGATGGAGCCCTACCGCGCGAAGGAGACGGGCGGCGAGCTGTCCGACGCCCTGAAGGCGAGCCTCGACGCGGCGAGGAAGAGTGCGTAGCCGTCCCGGTACCGGGGGCGCGGGCCGTGGCTGAGAGGACGGCGCGCGACGAGGCGCGGGCGCGGGCCTTCTGGTCGGGCACCGTCAGCTTCGGCCTGGTGAGCATCCCGGTCTACCTCTACCCCGCCAACACCTCGAGCCGCGTGTCCCTGCGCATGCTGGCGCCCGACGGCACGCCCCTGCGCCGGCGCTACGTGAACCCCGAGACCGGCAAGCCCGTGGACTACGACGCGCTGGTGCGAGGCTACGAGCTCGACTCGGGCGAGTTCGTCGTGCTCACCGACGACGAGTTGGAGGCGCTGGCCCCGGAGAAGAGCCGCGACATCGACCTGCGCCGCTTCGTGGACGTCGCTCAGCTCGATCCGGTCTTCTTCGAGCGCGCCTACTACCTCGCCCCGGCGGGCGATTCCAACAAGGCCTACCGGCTGCTGGCGCAGACCATGGAGAAGGCCGGCCAGGCCGGCATCGCCACGTTCGTCATGCGCACCAAGGAGTACCTGGTGGCGATCGTGGCGGAGGAGGGCATCCTGCGGGCCGAGACGCTGCGCTTCGCCGGCGAGGTGCGCGCGTCCGACGACGTCGGGCTCCCCGAGCCCGTGAAGCCTCCGGCCAAGACGGTCAAGGCCATGGAGAAGGCCATCGCCGCCCGGGTGGAGGACGACCTGGACGAGGACGAGCTGCGCGACGAGGACTCGGAGCGGCTGCTGGCGCTGGTGGAGGAGAAGCGGAAGAAGAAGAAGGACGTGGTCCGTCCGAAGGAGACGGCGGCGGACGAGGACGGGGGCGGAGCGGACGTCATCGACCTGATGGAGGTGCTCAAGCGCAGCCTCTCGGGCCAGGAAGGAGGGAGGGCGGCCCCGAAGCGCGCGTCCCGGCGCGGCGGTCCGTCCGCCGACGACCTGCGGGAGATGACGAAGGCCGAGCTGTACGAGCGCGCGCAGAAGCTCGACGTCCCGGGGCGGAGCTCCATGACGAAGGAGGAGCTGGTGGACGCGGTCTCGAAGGCGTCGTGAGGCCGTCCGCCCCACCCGCCGGCGTTCCTTGACGAGCCGGAGCGCCGGCGTCTAAGCTGGCTCCGGCGTCGGCCCCGGCGGGGCGCGGCGCGACGGACCCCGGGACCCTTCCGGGCGTCCCCGTCCACCAGGAGCTCCCGTGTTTCCAAGGCGACGCGGTTTCCTCGAGGGCTTCCCCGCGGGCGCCGTGCGCGCCCTGCCGGGGCTCGCGCTGCCGTGACCCTCGCGACTCCTGCGGACGTGCTGGTGGTGGGCGGCGGCCCGGCCGCCGCGGCGGCGGCGCGCCTGCTCGCGTCCTGGGGGCACGCCGTGGTGGTCGCCACCGGACGCCCCGCCGGCTCGCCTCCCCTCGCCGAGTCCCTCCCTCCCAGCACCCGCAAGCTCTTCGGGCTCCTCGGCCTCATGGACGAGGTGGAGCGCGGGGGGTTCGTGACCACCACCGGGAACACCTCCTGGTGGGGCGACGCCGGATGCCGTGCCCTTCCATTCGGCGGCGGCACCTCCGGCTTCCAGGTGGAGCGGGGTCGCCTCGACCGGCTGCTCCTGGACGCCGCCGGGGATGCCGGCGCCGGGCTCCTGCGGGGCGCCACGGTCCGCCACGTCGACCTGCGGGGTGGCGACGTGCCCGTACTCGCCCGGGTGCGGGACGCGGACGGCCGGAGCCGGACGGTGCGGGCCCGCCGGATCCTGGACTGCTCGGGACGCGCCGGCGTGCTGGCCCGGGACGGGCTCCGGGAACGGACCGAGGGCTTCGCCACCATCGCCCTCGTGGGCGTGTGGGCGCGCGGGGACGGATGGCCGCTGGAGGACCCCTCTCACACCCTCGTGGAATCCTACGACGAGGGGTGGACCTGGTCCGTGCCGGTCTCCCCGACGCGCCGGTACGTGGCGGCCATGGTCGATCCGGCTTCGGCGGTGCTGCGCCGGGGCGGCGGCCTCGACCTCCTCTACCGCCGCGAGCTGGCACGGACGCACCACCTGCGCCGCCTCCTGGAAGGAGCCACGGCCGTGGCCGGCCCCTGGGCCTACGGTGCCACGCCCTACGGCGCCCGCCGCTTCGGCGGCGACGCCTTCCTGCTGGTGGGCGACGCCGGCAGCTTCCTCGATCCCCTGTCGTCCTACGGCGTCAAGAAGGCGCTGGCGTCGGGCTGGCTCGCCGCCGTCGCCACGCACACCGCGCTGACGCGCCCGGCCATGGCCGGCGCGGCGCTCGAGCTCTTCGAGGAGCGGGAGCGCGAGGTCTGGCGCCGCTATCGGACGCTCACGGCGGGCTTCTACCGCGACGCCGGCGCCGCCCACGGGGGACCCTTCTGGTCCGCACGCGCCGACGCGGCGGGGCCCGGAGCGGGGGGCGGGTCCATGCCCGCCGGCGATCGCCCGGCCCGCCTGCATCCGGACCCTGCCGCGCTCGTGGGCGAGCCCGCCGTGCGCGAGGCCTTCCAGCGGCTGCGGGCCAGCGGAGACGTGCGCCTGCGCCCCGCAGCCACGCTCCGCCGGCTCCGCCGTCCCACGGTGCGCGGCCGCGAGGTCGTGCTCGAGGAGCGCCTCGCCTCTCCGGCCCTGCCCGCGGGGCTCGGCGTCGTGCGAGGGGTGGACCTGCCCCTGGTGGCGCGCCTCGCCCGGGACCGGGGGGACGTGCCCGGACTCTTCGAAGCCTATCGCCGGGCGGGGAATCCGGTGGACCTCCCCGACTTCCTGGGCGCCCTCTCCGTGTTGCTGGCGGCGGGAATGCTCGAGAACGCCGCGGTCCCCGCCGGGGCCGCGCCCTGAACAGGAACTCCGCATGAGCCCACGCTTCCGATCCTTCCGCGCGCGCCCCCGGGCGCTGCCGGTCCTCGCCGCCCTCGCCGCCCTGGGCGCCGCGGCGCTCGCCCTGGAGGCGGACGTCCCGGCCGCGGCGTCCGAGGGAGGCGCGGGACTCGCCGTGCAGGCGGGCATCCCGGCCACGCCACCCCCCTCCCCCACCCCGGCGGCCGACACGCTGGTGGGCTATCCTGTGGAGAGCGACGTCGTCGTTCGCAACTGCGCGCGCTGCCACACGGTCGACTCGGCGGGACGCATGAGCCGCATCTCCTACCTGCGCAAGACGCCGGAGGGATGGGAGCGCTCCGTCCGGCGCATGGTGTCGCTCAATGGGGTGCGGCTCGACCCCGCGGCCGCGCGGGAGATCGTGCGCTACCTGGCCGACAGGCACGGGATCGCGCCGGAGGAGCTCCGCCCGGCGCGCTGGGAGGTGGAGCGGCGCAGCGACGACTTCGACTACGACGGCCCCGACGACGTCGAGGAGACGTGCATCCCGTGCCACAGCATCGGGCGGGTGCTGACCGAGCGCCGCACGGGGGACGAGTGGCGTCTCCTGATGGCGACGCACCGCGGCTACTACCCCCTGGTCGACTTCCAGGCCTTCTACGACCGCTCCCCCGACCGGGAAGGGCCCCATCCCGTGGAGAAGGCCGTCGCCCACTTCACCGAGGTCTTCCCGCTGGAGACGGCGGCGTGGTCGGCGTGGTCGGCCAACGTGCGCCCGCCCCGGCTCGAGGGGGCGTGGGCGCTCCGGGGGCACGACCGCGCGCGCGGACCGTTCTACGACAGCCTCGACGTGCGGCCGGTCCCTGGCGCGGAGGGCGAGTTCACCACCGAGGCCCGCTACGTCTTCCCCGAGGACGGCGGCTCCGTCACCCGCGACGGACGCGCCGTCGTCTACACGGGCTACCAGTGGCGGGGGCGCTCGACCGCCGGATCGGACCCCGGGAACGAGCTGCGCGAGGTGATGATGATCGAGCGGGGGTGGTCGGAGATGAGCGGGCGCTGGTTCACCGGAGCCAACGACGAGCTGGGCGTGGACGTGACGCTCCTGCGCGCGGGCGCCGCGCCCGTGGTGTCGGGCGTGCACCCCCCCGCGCTCGAGGCCGGTAGCCGGGACGCGGAGGTGCGAATCTTCGGCCACGGCCTCTCCGGCGTCGACGTGGACTTCGGGCCCGGCGTGCGCGTGAGCCGGATCGAGGAGTCCACGCCCGGCCTCCTGGTGGTCCGCGTCGACGTCGCCGCGGACGCCGCGAAGGGAGCCCGGGACCTGGTGCTGCAAGGCGCCTTGCGCGAAAGCGCGCTGGTGGTGCACGACGGCGTCGACAGGATCGAGATCCTGCCCCGGGCCGGGATGGCGCGCGTGGGCGGCGAGGCCTTCCCGAAGCAGTACGAGCGCTTCGAGGCGGTGGGCTTCGACGACGGTCCCGACGGCGAGCCCGAAACCGACGACGACCTGCCCCTCGGGCGCGTCCCCGTCGAATGGTCGCTGGACGAGTACCCCGTCACCTACGACGACGACGACATCCTCTTCGTGGGCGAGATCGACCAGACCGGCCTGTTCACGCCCGCCGTGGACGGCCCGAACCCCGAGCGCAGCGGCGAGCGCAACAACATCGGTGACGTGTGGGTGCTGGCGACGCACACGCCCGAGAGCGCGCCGGACCGGACCCTCTCGGCCCGTGCCCACCTGCTGGTCACCGTTCCGCTCTACATGCGCTGGGACCCGTGGCCGCCGCCCGCCCAGACGCCCCGCAGCGCCACCAACCGATCCCCGAATCCTGGAGACCCCCGATGAAGCTCGCCCCGGCCGAATACCGCGCGTTCGAGGCGTCCGGCGCCCGCTTCCTCTACCTGGTACCGAGCGCCGGCGTAGTGAAGCTGGACGAGCCGTCGGCCGCGGTGCTGGACCTGCTGGAGGAGGAGGCGCGGGGCCGCGACGACGTGGTAGCGGCGCTGGCGCCCCGCTTCGGCGACGACCAGGTGCGGGCCTCGCTGGACGAGCTGACCCAGATCAGGGCGGTGGGACGCGCCGCGGCGCCCAGGGAGCGCATGCTCAAGGTCCTGCCTCCCCCGGACTTCCCGCTCACGACGCTGGTCCTGAACGTGACCAGCAAGTGCAACCTGGCCTGCACCTACTGCTACGAGTACGGCGAGGACAAGATCGTCGACCCGTGCGCCGAGGATAAGCCGCGCTTCATGGACGAGGAGACGGCGCGCCGGAGCGTGGACTTCCTCTTCGAGAAGGCGGGCTTCAACGAGGTGGTCCACCTCACGTTCTTCGGCGGCGAGACGCTGCTGAACTGGAAGATCCTCAAGAAGGCGGCCGACTACGCGCTGGAGAAAGCGGCGCAGTCCGGCAAGCGCGTGGCGTTCAACCTCACCACCAACGGCACGCTGCTGCGCGAGGAGGTCATCGAGTGGATGGCCGACTACGACGTCACGGTCACCATCTCCATGGACGGGCCGCAGGAGAGCCAGGACAAGTTCCGGGTCTTCAAGAACGGCATGGGCTCCTACGAGATGATCCTGCCCAAGGTGAAGGCGCTGCTGGCCCGCCACCGCTCGCGCCCCATCGGCGCCCGCGTGACGCTCACCCGCCAGAACCTCGACGTGATGAAGATCTTCCGGCACCTGACCGACGAGGTGGGCTTCCAGGAGGTGGGCTTCGCGCCGGTGACCACGGCCGACGGCCGCGACTACGCCATCGAGGGCGAGGGCTACGACACCATGCTGGGCCAGTTCCAGGAGCTGGCCTGGGAGTTCCTCGAGTACGCGGCGGAGGGCCGCCCCCACGGCTTCTCCAACGTGAAGGAGACGCTGGAGGAGATCCACAAGGGCGTGAGCAAGGCCTACCCGTGCGGCGCCGGCCTGGGCCTCATGGGCGTGGCCACCGACGGCGAGGTGGCGCTGTGCCACCGCTTCGCCGGCTCCGGCGAGCACAGCCTGGGCACGGTCCAGGGCGGCATAGACCAGGCCAAGCAGCGCACGTTCCTCGAGGAGAACCACCTGGCCAGCAAGACCGACTGCCACACCTGCTGGGCCCGCCCCTTGTGCTCCGGCGGCTGCTACCACGAGGCCCATACCCGCTACGGGACCACGACCCGGCCGAACCTCCACTACTGCGAGTGGATCCGCGGCTGGACGCACACGTGCCTGGAGATCTACGGCGCGCTGAGCGAGCGCAACCCGGCGTGGCTGGCCCGGCTGGACCGGGTGGAGGCGCAGGCGTGAGGACCGCGGGAAGCATCCACGAGGAGGATCGGTGAAGCACATCAAGGCGGTGAACGGAAAGGCCCGGCGCATCGAGGCCTGGGTGGAGGAGCAGCGTTCGGCGCAGGCCGGGGCCGGCGGGGATCCCGCCCCCGGTCCCACCGACGCCGCGGGACGGCCCGTCCCGGAGGATCACGACGTCGTGGGCCTCGAGAGCCCGCCGCCCGAGGGGCCCCACATCCCCCTGGGCTGCTCGCTCGTCTTCTCGCCGGGGTGGGAAGCCGACCGCACCGGCGGCACCGCCGGCCTGTGCCAGCCGGTGGAGCGCGACCTCTTCGACTGCCACCTCGGCTGCTTCTGGCCCGCCCAGGTGCCCGACCAGCTCAACCACGCCCCCGACTGGACCGGCAAGTGCGCCGCCGCCCAGAAGGACTGGCGCAAGATCGACCTCATCTTCCCGTGACGACGGGCGCGCGCGCACGCCACCCGGCCGCCCCCTCCGGCGGGTCCGTGCCCCGGCGCTGAGGCGGCACCGACCGCCCCGATCGAGTCAGCCGGTCGGCCCCGAGCGGGTCCGTCTCTTCAACGGCCCGGGCCCAGCAGAAGCCGGATCCCCCCCCAGAGCGCCTGCGCCTTGGGAAGCGGACCGGGAGACTCGCTCGATCCGCCTTCGGAATCGCCGGCCAGGCTC
>JAHWKH010000240.1 GCA_019347995.1 Gemmatimonadota bacterium
CACCGGGGTCGAGGAGATCTTCGAGGCCGACTCGCGCGGCCGGGGCCACTACGGCTCGCGCATCGCGTTCGACGCCGATGGCTACATGTTCTTCAGCGTCGGTGACCGCCAGGCGCCGTCCACGGGTGACCTGGAGCGTCATCCGGCCCAGGACATCTCGAACCACCACGGCACGGTGAACCGCCTCCACGACGACGGAGGCGTCCCCTCCGACAACCCGTTCGTGAGCCGCTCCGGAGCGGAGCCGTCGATCTGGAGCTACGGGCACCGCAATCCCCAGGGCCTGGCCATCCACCCGGAGACCGGCGATGTGTGGATCACGGAGCACGGGCCCCAGGGGGGCGACGAGCTCAACCGCGTCCTGCCCGGGCGCAACTACGGCTGGCCCGTGATCGGCTACGGCGTCAACTACGGGGAGGGCACGCCCATCCACTCCGCCCTGGAGCGCGACGACATGGAGTCGCCGGTACGCTTCTGGGTGCCGTCCATCGCGACGTCGGGGCTCATGGTGTACACGGGCGACCGCTTCCCCGGCTGGCGCGGCAACATCTTCGTGGGCGGGATGGCCGGCGAGCAGGTCGCGAGGGTCGTCGTGGGTGACGACATGGTGCAGGAGGAGACGCTCGTCCAGGGGATCGGCCGCATCCGCGACGTCCGCCAGGGACCCGACGGCTACATCTACCTGGCCATCGAGGACCGGCGCGGCGGCCTCACCCCCATCGTGCGGCTGGAGCCGGCCGGGCGGGAGTGAGAGGAGAGGTGGCGCACTACCACCTCATCGGCATCGCGGGCACCGCCATGGCATCATTGGCGGGACTCCTGCGGGAGAAGGGCCACCGGGTCACGGGATCCGACGAGGGCGTCTATCCGCCCATGTCCACCATGCTCGACGCCCTCGGCATCGAGTACGCCCGCGGCTTCGATCCGGCCAACCTGGAGCCGACGCCCGACGTGGTGGTGGTGGGCAACGCCATCAGCCGGGGCAACGAGGAGCTGGAGGCGGTGCTGGAGCGGCGCCTCCACTACACCTCGGCCGCCGCCACGGTGAAGGACGAGCTGCTCAGGGGGCGCCACGTCCTCGCGGTGGCGGGGACCCACGGCAAGACCAGCACCGCGTCCATCCTGGCGTGGATCCTGGAGTCGGCCGGAATGAACCCGTCCTTCCTGGTGGGGGGCGTGTCGGAGAACTTCGGCACCTCCTTCCGGCTCACCGACTCGGAGCACTTCGTCGTCGAGGCCGACGAATACGACACGGCCTACTTCGACAAGGGCCCCAAGATGTGGCACTACCTGCCCCACACGGCGGTGGTGACCAACGTGGAGTTCGACCACGCCGACATCTACCGGGACGAGACGGCGTACCGCTTCGCCTTCGAGCGCTTCATCAACCTGATCCCGCGTACGGGCACCCTGGTGGTGGGTTGGGAGACGCCGGCGGCGCGGGAGCTGAGCGGGGGATCCCTCGCCCCCGTGGAGTCCTTCGGCCTGGAGGCGTCCGACGAGGGGGGGCACCCGCGCTGGCGCGCCGAGGACGTCGCCTACGGCCCCTCGGGCACCACGTTCCGGCTGCTCCACGACGGCGAGGCCGTGGGCGAAGTGGAGACGCCCCTGTCCGGCGCCTTCAACGTGCGCAACGTCCTGGCCGCGGTCGTGGCCGCTCGCGCCGCGGGTGCGGAGTGGCCCGGCATCCTCGAGGGGCTCCGCACCTTCCGCAGCGTGCGGCGCCGCATGGAGGTGCGCGGGGAGGTGCGCGGCGTGACGGTCATCGACGACTTCGCCCACCACCCCACCGCCGTGCGCGAGACCATCGAGGCGACCCGGCAGCGCTTCGCCGAGCGCCGCGTGGTGGCCATCTTCGAGCCCCGCAGCTATACGGCCCAGCGGCGCGAGTTCCAGGAGCCCTACCGACGTGCGCTGGGTGGCGCCGACCGGGTGGTGCTGGCCGGGCTCTTCCACCCGGAGCGCTACGACGCGACCACCGGCATGGATCCGCGGGAGCTGGCCGGCGCGCTCCGTTCCGACGGGGTGGAGACCGACTACATCCCCGACGTGGACCGCATCGTGGAGGCGGTGACGCCCTCCGCCCGCTCCGGCGACGTGCTCCTCGTGATGTCGAACGGCGGCTTCGGGGGCATCCACGAGAAGCTGCTGGCGGCGCTGGGGAAAGCCGCGGCCTGACGTCACGGGGCGCGATGCCACGGCGCCCGCGCGACCGTCCGCCCACGGACCGCTCAATAGCCCAGCGCCACCCCGCCCCGCCGCGGATCCGCGGCGCCCTCCAGCGAGCCGTCGACGCCGACCCGCACGGCCTGCACGTCGCCCGACCACTCGTCGCGCTCCACCACGCGGTGGCCCCATCCGCGCAGCTCCCGCATCACGTCCTCCGGAAGGCCTCCCGGCTCGGTCCAGAGCTGGTCGGGCAGGTGCTGGTGATGGACCCGGGGCGCCGCCACCGCCGGCGCCAGCGCCATGCCGTGGTCGAGCATGTTGGACACCACCTGGAAGACCGTCGTGATGATGGTGGCGCCCCCGGGGGTGCCCACCACGAGGCGCAGCTCGCCGCGCCCGTCCAGCACCAGCGTCGGCGTCATGGCGGACAGTGGCCGCTTGCCCGGCTCCACCGCGTTGGCCTCGCCCTGCACCAGGCCGAAGAAGTTGGGCGTGCCGGGCCTGGCGCTCAGGTCGTCCATCTCGTTGTTGAGGAGCACGCCCGTGCCCCCGGCCACCACCTTGCTCCCGTACCAGGTGTTGAGGGTGGTGGTGCACGAGACGGCGGCGCCCCCCGCATCGACGATCGAGAAATGGGTGGTGTGGGCGCCTCCCGCGAACGCCTCCGCCCCGGGCCGGATCTCCGACGAGGGCGTGGCCGCCTCCGGGGAGACGTCCCGGGCCCGCCAGGTCCCGTAGCGGGGCGACGTGAGCGTCTCGATGGGCATGTCCACGAATGCCGGGTCGGCCAGGTAGTGGTTGCGGTCGGCGTAGGCGCGCCGCCACGCCTCCGCCAGGAGGTGGACGTGCCCGGCACCGTGCCACGGCGACGCGCCCAGGTCGAAGCGCTCCAGGATGGCCGCCGTGGCCGCCAGCGTGACGCCTCCCGACGAGGAGGGCGGCATGGAGACGAGCGTGTGCTCGCGGTACGGCGCCCGGAGGGGCTCGCGCCAGGCGGCGGCGTATCCGGTCAGGTCGTCATGGGTGAGGACGCCTCCCCCCCGCTCCATCTCGGCCACCAGGAGGTCGGCGGTCTCGCCGCGGTAGAAGCCTTCGGCGCCCCGATCGCGGATGCGCTCCAGCGTGCGCGCGAGGTCGGGCTGACGGAACGTCTCGCCCACCCGCGGCGGACGTCCGCCGGGCAGGAAGACGGCCGCGGTGACGGGGAAGCGGCGCAGCCCCTCCACGATGTGGGGCTCGAAGGAGCGCGTGAAGCGCTCGCGCACCTCGAAGCCCCGGGCCAGCTCCACGGCGGGCTCCACGAGCTCGGCCCACCGGCGGGCGCCGAAGCGTCGGTGCGCGGCCTCCAGGCCGCGTACGGAGCCGGGCACGGCCACGGCGAGGTGGCCCAGGACCGAACGGTCGGTGGCCTCGCCCCCGGCGTCCAGGAACATGTCGCGCGTGGCGGCGGCCGGCGCCGTCGAGCGGTAGTCGATGGCGGCCAGGTCGCCGGCGGCGGTGCGCACCAGCATGAATCCGCCGCCGCCCACGTTGCCGGCCTCCGGGTTGACCACGGCCAGCGCGAAGGAGACCGCCACGGCGGCGTCCACCGCACCTCCGCCGGAGCGGAGGACCTCCAGGCCGACCTCGGTGGCGTAGCGGTCCGTCGTGGCCACCATGGCCTCCTCCGCCTCCACCGGTGCGGCGTCGGGCTTCCAGGGCCACGTGGCCGGCCAGTGACCGGCGATGTCGGGACGGGTGTCGCTCAAGTCTTCTCCCGGAGCTTCGATCTACGGCGCCGGCGGCGCGGCGGCGACGGTCCGGAGGCCTCCTCCCAGTCGTCGAGGTGAGCGAGAAGGTAGTCGATGGAGAAGTGGTGGCGACCGCCTTGGCCCTCCTTGCGGAAGACCACCTGCGACCAGCCGCGCATGCCGATGGGCGTGTACCAGGCGTCGCCCAGGTGGAGCCGCCGGCCCGCGATGGCGTGGATCAGCACACGCTCGTAGCGGCTGCGGCGCAGGTCCTC
The DNA here is from genome assembly GCA_019347995.1 of Gemmatimonadota bacterium. The sequence goes on from JAHWKH010000240.1 coordinate 4,175, forward strand.
GGCCGTGAAAAGGTCGTCCCATGCGCACAGGCGGCCCACGTCCTCGTACTCGGGCGGCCGGTCGTCCAGGTCCAGGAGCGACGGCGCGTCGCCCCGCATGACGGAGCCGATCAGGCGGAAGCTGAAGGGGTCCGAGATGCGGCGGATGGAGCGCCAGAAGGTCCGGGTGATGCGCCCGGCCAGGGCCCGCAGGGGGAGCTCCT
>JAHWKH010000241.1 GCA_019347995.1 Gemmatimonadota bacterium
CCCAGGCGGCCGCGAACGTCTCGAGGCGGTACTCGCCCGGAGCGGAGCCGAGCGCGGGGACGCATCCCGCGCTCACACCGCTCAGGACCAGCAGGCAGGACGGTACCAGAACGGGAATCCGCCGCCCTGGCCGCCTCACGCCACCGGCGCCCGCTCAGGCTCCCGGGGCGCGGCAGGTCTCGCCTCTCCCTCCGGCGCCCGGAACGCCGTTCCGACGACGGCGCGCACCGACGCCACCTCCTCGTGGGCGCCCTCGGGCGGCTCGGTCACCAGGCTCACGCCCCACGTCAGCAGGAGCCCCACCGCCATCCCCGGGATCATCTCGTAGAGGTCCCAGACGCCGGCCTTGAGCCACACCACCCAGCCGACGGTCACCAGGAAGCCGCCCGCCATACCCGCCACCGCGCCCGCCCGGGTCGTGCGGGGCCAGAACAGCGACAGGAGCACCACGGGGGTGAAGGCGCAGGCGATGCCCGACCACGCGAACAGCACGAACCAGAAGATCATGCGCACCTCGCCCAGGGCCAGCACGAGGGCGCCCACGCCGAGAACCACCGTGGTGAGGCGCCCCCACAGGGCGAGGCGTCTCTCCGCGATGTCGGGGCGGAGCGTCTTCTGGATCACGTCACGCACCACGGCCGACGAGGCCAGGATCAGGAGGGAGTCCACCGTCGACATGATGGCGGCCAGGACCACCACCATGACCAGGCCGGCCAGCACCGGCGGCAGCAGGCTCCCGGCGAGGGCCGGGAGGATCGTCTCCGGGTCGGCCAGCCCGGGGAAGAGGACCCGGCCCGCCATGCCGGCGAAGACCGCGCCGACGTCGAAGCCGATGATGCACAGCACGGCGATGAGGCTTCCGTCCCGGAGCTGCTTCCCGTCGCGGGCCGACATGAAGCGGGTGAGGAGCTGGGGCGAGCCCAGGAACGCCAGCCCGATGGCCGCGAACCCGACGGCGCTGGCCACCCCCCGGGCCGTGAGCCCGAAGGCGCCCATGGGGCGGAGCAGCGCCGGGTCCTCCGCGGCCAGCGCCGACATGACCTCGGTCCATCCGCCGGCCGCCAGGAACGCCACCACCGGGATCGCGACGAGACAGCCCAGCATGAGCACGCCCTGCAGGACGTCGCTGTAGGCCACCGCCTTGAAGCCGCCCACGCTCGTGTAGAAGAACACCACGGCGGCGCCCAGCAGCACGCCCCCCGTGTAGCCGGTGCCCAGGAAGCTGTCGAAGGCCTTGCCCGACGCGGTGAGCTGGGCGGCCACGTAGGCCAGGACCATGGTGGAGATCACCACAACGCCCACCCAGCGCAGCACGTGGGCCGTGTCCCGGAAGCGGGCTTCCAGGTAATCGGGGACGGTGATGGCGTCGTAGCGGTCGGTGTACTCCTTGAACGGGCGCGCCACGAACACCCAGGCCGCCGCCACGCCGGCCACCTCGCCCAGGATCACCCAGAAGGCGTGGGCGCCCACGGCGTAGCCCATGCCCGTGAGCCCCAGCAGCAGCCAGCCGCTCTCGCCCGTGGCGTTGTTGCTGAACGCCACCACCCAGGAGGGGAGCTTCTTGTCGGCGACGAAGTAGCCCGACATGGTCCCCGACTCCCGGCTGCCCCACACGCCCAGCACCAGGAGGACGGCGAGATACGCGGCGAGGACTGCCCAGACGGCGCTCACGGAGGGGTCCCCACCGGCGAATCGGTGGCCGCCTCCGCGCCGCCACCACGGGTCGGGGGCGGGGCACCGGCCGGGCCGTCGGCCGGCCCGGACCCTCCGCCGCGCCGTTGCGCGCGCAGGTACGCCAGCTCCAGACCGAGGCCGAGGCCCACCGCCACCAGCAGCAGCGCCCAGCTTGCCAGCGGCATGCCCGCGATCACGGTCGCGCCCGCCCGACGCTCACCGCCCCGCCTCCCTCATGAGGGCCCGCAGGCGCTCCTCGGGCAGCTCCGGCACGGTGAAGCCGTCGATGCCGGTCATCGTGGTGGCGGCCAGCATGGCGTTGAGGATGGCCTCCTCGGTGGCGTGCACCGAGGCGGCGACAAGGGGGTTGATGCGGTCGTTGGGCAGCATCTCGAGCCCCACCACCTCCCCTCGCTCCGCCGCCGCCCTGCGGTTGGCCGTGCTGAAGCCCACGAAGATGTCGCCCGAGCCGTTGTAGCCCATGCCCCCGACCCGGGCCAGACCCAGGGCGGTACGCGTGACCAGCCGCTTGATCTGCGTGGGCAGCAGCGGCGCGTCGGTCGCCAGCACGATGATGATGGAGCCGGCGCCTTCGGGGGGCGCGTCGGCCAGGCCGTCGGGCCGGGCTCCCCCTACCTCGTCGCACCACGGCACGCCCCGCCGCCGGCTCTCCGGCGGCACCGAGCGGTCGGCGTAGCAGTAGCCGGGCTCGGCGAGCCGCTCGGACATGTCCACGCCCGCGATCCGCAGGTCCCGCCGCGCCCCCTGGTTGCACTGCACGAGGATGCCCACGGTCCAACCGCCCTGCTCGGCGGGCAGCACCCGCGACGCGCTGCCGATGCCGCCCTTGAAGCCATGGCAGATCATCCCCGTGCCCCCGCCCACGGCGCCCTGCTCGACCTCGCCGGAGCGAGCCGCCTCCAGCGCCTCGTCCACGTGCCGGGGACGGACATGGAAGCCGTTGATGTCGTTCAGGCTGCCGTCGTAGGTCTCGGCCACGACGGGTAGCGCCCACAGGAAGGAAGGGTCGCGTCGGCGCATCCAATCGATGACGGCGTCGCGGGCCACGCCCACGCTGTGGGTGTTGGTGATGAGGATGGGGCTCTCCAGCAGCCCCGATTCCTCGATCCAGGTGGTGCCGGTCATCTCGCCGTTGCCATTGAGCGACCACCACGCGGCGAACGCCGAGTCGCCGGCGGCGCGGCCCCGCGGGAGGATGGCGGTGACGCCCGTGCGCACCGGCCCGTCGCCCACCACCAGGCGACCATGCCCCTCGACGATGGTCGCGTGGCCCACCTCCACGCCCGCCACGTCGGTGATGGCGTTGAACGGCCCCGGCGTGCCTTCCAGGGAGACGCCCAGAGCCCGGGCGTCGGGCCGCTCCTGCGCGAGCGTGGGGGCGGCCGCCAGGACGGCGGCGGTCAGCGGCGCCAGGACCGCCGCCCGCGGGGCCCACGACGCCCGCGTGGGCCGCCCCGGCTCCCCCGGCCCCCGGACCGCGGACATCAGCCGCCGCCCATGTCCACCACCCGGCCGAATTGGGCCTCGGTCACGGGCTGCACGGACAGCCGGGAGTTGTTCACGAGGACCATGTCCTTCAGCCGCCTCTCCTTCTTGATGGACGGCAGCGGGACCTCCTCGGCCAGCTTGCGGACGAATCCGATGTCCACCAGCCACCAGCGGGGATCGTCCTTGCTGGACTTGGCGTCGTAGTAGTCGCTCTTCTTCTCGAACTGGGTAGGGTCGGGATAGGCCTCCTTCACCACCCTGGCCACGCCCACCACCCCGGGGGGCGACTGGCGCGAATGGTAGAAGAGGACCTCGTCGCCCTTCTTCATCTCCCGCATGTGGTTGCGCGCCTGGTAGCTGCGCACTCCGTTCCACATGGTGCGCTTGTCCTTCTTCAGGTCGTCGATGGAGTAGACATCGGGCTCGCTCTTCATGAGCCAGTACTGTTTCGCCATGGCTTCCTCCGCGGTGCTGGGCGACGGTCGATGGCAGGCAAGATACGAGGGCCGGGGCCCCTCACCACACCAGGTGGAGGCGGTCCTGCCGCCGGAATACCCAGTGACGCTCCCCGGCCTCGTCCAGGTAGGCCTCCTCCTCCTGCCGGCAGCTCGCCGGCTCGCCGCCCCATTCCGGGATCGGCGTGGTGGCCTGCAGCTCGATGGAGTGCCAGGTCGAGGGCAGCAGGACCACGTCGCCCCGCTCCGGCACGCCCTCCTGGGCGTCCCAGCGGCCGATGAGCGGCCCGGCGCCGTGGCCGTGGTCCCCGATGGGATGGGTGTAGATGGTCCCGTCGATGCCCTCCGAGCGCATCTGCGCCAGGGCGCCCGCGAGGATCTCGTTGCCCGTGAGCCCCGGCTCCATGTGGGCCAGGAGGATGTCCTGGAGCCGGTTGGAGTTGGCGAGGCAGCGGCGCAGGCCTTCCGGCGCTTCGCTCTCGCCGCTGCGCAGCACGTAGCCCAGGTGCTGGGTATCCGTCTTCAGTCCCATGGCGACCACGCCGAAGTCGGTCCACAGGAGGTCGCCGGGCTGGATCACCACCGGGCCGTCGGAGGGCACCCCGCCGGCGCGCTGCACGTCCACCGTCACGTTCTGCGCGGCCAGCGTGAGGAGGCCCTCCATCTCCTCGGCGAAGACCCCGGG
>JAHWKH010000242.1 GCA_019347995.1 Gemmatimonadota bacterium
ACCTTCTCGCAGAGTGCGCTGTCTCCGTGAGCCAGACGGGTTACAATACGGCGGTCGACGTGCTCGTCGCCCGGGCGCCGGCCGTTTTCGTCCCGTTCGAAGGGGGACACGAAACCGAGCAGCGCCTCCGCGCCGAGCGGCTCGCCGCGGCGGGGGACGGCGTCGTGTTGGGAGCCGGACCGCTCCGACGCGGGCGCACCTTCCGGCGGGCGTCTCTCGCCGTCGTGGCGCTGTTCCTCCTGGTGCTGGTGCCCACGGCGACCGTGGCCGTGACCTCCTCGGTGGGGCCGACGCTGGCGACGATGGCGATCCCCACCTTCCTCTCGGTGCAGGAGATGGCGGGCGCCGCCGAGGTCCTGCGGACCTACCGCCTCGACCCCGACCCCGCCGTCACCCCCCAGCAGGCGGGCGAATCGCTGCACAACCTGGCCTTCGTGGGCCCCGCCCAGCGGCCCGACCGCCTCGAGCGCGCGCCGAGGGTCCGCTACGACCAGGCATGGTTCCTCGCCCCCGACGTCTTCCCCGATCCGTACTCGGAGACGGTGGCGTACGACCTGGTGGCGACGCCGTTCGACGCGCTGACCGAGGAGGAGCGCGCGTCGCTGCTCCAGGCGGCCGGCCACCCCGCGCAGGCCGAGTTCGGGTGGCTCGCCCGAGCCGGGGTTGCCGACGTGGTGAGCGGCCGGTGGACGCTGCCCTTCGCCGACGGAGCGTCGGTCCTGACGCTTCCGTGGCCACGCTTCGCGGCCCTCCGGTCGGCCGGCATCGCGCACGTGGCGCGCGCCGCGGTGGAGCTCGAGGAGGGGCGGGCCGCCGACGCGGAGCACACGATCCGCGAGGTCGTGTCGGCGGGCTTCCTCCTGGTGGACGAGGGCCCGACCCTGGTGGACAACCTCGTGGGGGTCTCGTTGGCCGAGATGGGCGGCGACGCGCTGGAGGCCCTGTACGACCGCACGGGACGGGCCGCGGAAGCCGAGCGGCTGCGCTGGGCGCGGGAATCGTCCAGGGCGGCCGCGCGGGCGGCGCGGGTGGGCATCTCCGAGCAGGACGTGCACACGCTGCTGCGCGGCATCCCGGACCTCGTGGAGCGGGAGGAGGCGCTCCGGGGCCTGCGCTGGGAGTACCTGGCGACGTTCAACATGCTCGCCCCGTGCATCAACCTCCACAAGATGGTCTTCGGCCCCGACGTCACCTACGCCGCGTGGATGGAGAGGGCGGAGGAGGGCCTCGTGCGGGTGCCCGGCGAGGCGGCGCTCTTCGAGCTGGCGCGGAGCGGCGCCTTCGGCCCCACGTCGGGACGCCCCGGCGCCCTCGCCACCCTCCTCGCCGTCACGTTGGGGGCGGACGCCGCACCGGGCAGCTGCGCCCGCCTGGTGTCGGACCTCGAGCTCCAGACCTCGCGGGTGCCGCGATGACCGGGGGGGACCGGCGTCCGGAACGGAGGCGGCCGCGCGCGTCGACGGCGGCGGCCCGGCGGGGCCGCAGACCCTGGGGCCGCCCGGCCGCCGCCGCCGCGCTGGCCCTCCTCGGCGCCTGCGCCGACGCCGACGCCCCGTCGGCCGGCGCTCCGTCCGACTCCGCCGGCTACACGATGGCGCCGCTGGGGGACACGGACGTCTGGGTGGCCGACCTGGTGGAGAGGGGGGACAGCCTGGCGCTGATGGAGCCGCGCAACGTCACCCGGCGGGCCGGCTACGACAACCAACCCGCGTTCCTGCCGAACGAAAGGGGACTGCTCTACACGGCCGTGGACGAGGCGGGACAGGCCGACACCTGGCACTGGGATCCGGCGTCGGATTCGGTGCGACCGGTGACCCGGACCGCGCCCGAGAGCGAGTACTCCCCCACCCCCCTGCCCGGCGGCGACGGGTTCAGCGCCATCCGGGTGGAGGCCGATTCGACGCAGCGCCTGTGGCGATTCGCCATGGACGGCTCGGGGGCCCGCCCGGTCCTCGAGGACGTGGCCCCGGTGGGCTATCACGCCTGGTTCGACGCGGGCCGGCTGGCGCTCTTCGTCCTGGGCGAGCCGCCCACGCTGCGCATCGCCGACGCGGCCACCGGCGCGGCACGGGTTGTGGCCGAGGACATCGGGCGCTCGCTGAACCCCATCCCGGGCCGGCAGCGCGCAGTGAGCTGGATCCAGCGCGAGGGAGAGGGCGCCTCCCGCGTGATGGCCTGGGACCTGGACGCCGACCGCGCCGAGCCGCTGACGCCCGCTCCCGACGGCGGAGACTACCATGCGTGGACGCCCGCCGGCACACTCCTGATGGCGTCGGGAAGCCGCCTGCTGGCCTGGCGGGAGGGGTGGGAAGGATGGCGCACCGTCGCGGACCTGGAAGGGCGCGGACTCCTCCTCTCCCGGCTGGCGGTGAGCCCCGACGGCCGTCGGCTCGCCTTCGTGGCGGAGCGCGCGCCCGGCGCGTGACGCGGCCGGGGGCGGGCACGCTTGTTGCCCGGCGTTCGGGTCTGCCGGCCGACGGGCCGGCACGCGGTGACTCGAGATCCCCGACCCCTAATGCACCTCACCCTCGTGTCGGACGAACGCACGACCCGCAACGGAGCCGCGCCCCTGTCGAGGCGCGGCCGCACCCGCCTCGACCCCGAGTTGGTGGCCGAGCACGCGGGGCTGCGCTACGTGTCCGACGAGCAGCCGGGGATCACCCGCAGACGCCACGGGAAGGGGTGGACGTACCGCGACCCCGAAGGCAACACGATTCGGGACCGGGAGGTGCGCCGGCGGATCGAGGCGCTGGTCATCCCCCCCGCCTGGACCGACGTCTGGATCTGCCCCGACCCCTTGGGCCATCTCCAGGTCACCGGCCGTGACGACCGCGGCCGCAAGCAGTACCGCTACCACACCCGCTGGCGCGAGATGCGGGACCACGCCAAGTACAGCCGGCTGGTCGTCTTCGGGCAGTGCCTGCCGGGCCTGAGGGCGATGCTCGACCGGCACCTGTCACTCGAGGGGCTGCCCCGCCGCCGCGTACTGGCCGCGGCAGTACGCCTCCTCGACCACGTCCCCATCCGCATCGGCAGCGCCCGCTACGCGCGGGAGAACGAGTCCTACGGCCTCACGACCATGCGCGAGCGGCACGTGGAGCTGGTGAACGGCGGCCGGATCCGCTTCCGCTTCCGTGGCAAGAGCGGAAAGCAGAACCACGTGGGCATCGAGGACGACGACCTGGCGCGCGTGATCCAGGCGTGCACCGAGCTGCCCGGCTGGGAGGTCTTCAAGTACTTCGACGAGGCGGGGGTGAAGCGCTACATCACCTCCAACGACGTCAACGAGTACCTCTGCGAGGTGAGCGGCTACGACTTCACTGCAAAGGATTTCCGCACGTGGGGTGGCACCGTGCGCATGGTGACCGCGCTGCGCGAGCTGGGAACGGCGCCCACGAAGAAGGAGCGAAAGACCAAGCTGGTGCAGGCCGTCCGCCTCGTGGCGGCGGACCTGGGCAACACCCCCGCCACCTGCCGGGCCTTCTACATCCACCCCGCCGTCATGGCGGCCTTCGAGGAGGGCGCGCTCCACGACCTCCTGGACGAGATCGACCGACAGGGCGACCCCGGCCCCGACGACGGCCTGCGGGCCGAGGAGCGGCCGGTGATGGCCCTGCTGCCCCGGGTCGAGGCGGAGTTCGGCCTGGCCTGAGGACGCGGGGGCCGGCCCTCCAACGTCATCCCCCGCCCTCCTCCACCCAGCCGCGCCACGCGTCCTCGTCGGCTCCGGGGAGGGCCGGGGACGCGATCCCGTGTGCGGGTTCCCGTGTGTCCTCGTAGACGCCGCCGGCGATCGCCGCCCGGTCGATCGCGCGGCTCAGTCCGGCCCGAAGGTCGGGAGATTGCACTTTCGGGCTGCGGAGGTTGAAACCGTAGAAGGCCAGACCGGTCTCGAGGACGAATCCGTCGTCACCGAACCGGCGGCGAGCGTCCCGGCTTCGGTTCATCGGGACCGGGGCGTAGTGCAGGTCATCGCTGAGCAGGTCGAAGTAGGCCAGCGAGTCGTCCTCGTAGGCGGCGAACCGTAGCCGCGGCACCCTCGCCCGCGGCCCCCAGTAGTCGTCGAAGCGCTCACCAATCCAATGGGACCCGGCGGAATGCTCAACAAAGGTGAACGGCCCGGTGCCCATGACGTTCTGCTCGGGCCAGCGCGGATCCTCCTCGAGCTTCTCGGCGCTGTAGATGCAGTCCCACGGCGAGGCGAACTGGGCCAGCATGGCCGCGTTGGGCGCGCTCAGGGTGACGACGATGGTGTGGTCGTCGGGGGTCTCGATCGACGCGATGTCGGAATAGGCCGCCTGACGGATGGAGCGCACG
>JAHWKH010000243.1 GCA_019347995.1 Gemmatimonadota bacterium
CGGGCCCGGATCTGGCCCAGGCGATCCACCACGTCGTCGGCCAGGTCACGGGCGGCCTCCTCGGTGCCCATGGCCCGCCGGGCGGCCGCCGCCTGCGGCTCGCTCATCTCCACCAGGGCCTGGTTGAACCGAGCGAAGCTCAGCCCCGCGGCCACCGCCCCGGCGCGACCGGGCGCGAACCCCATGGGCACGCCGTCCACCACGGTGGTGGGCCAGAGGGCGAACACGAGGGCGTGGATGACGACCGCGGCCGTGACGGAGGCCCAGAGGACGGAAGGCCAGCGCGCCTTGAGCCTATCGTTGGCCGTAGGGGAGGAGGGGACGGCGGGCACGGCGGTCATGAGGACCTCCTGGCGAGGGGCGGGTCCTGCGGCTCCGCTGCGATGCTCGGGCACGAGGCGTGCCGCCGCTGATCCGGCGGTCCCGGGCCTCGCCGGTGGGCGGTCCGTCTGTCCGCTGGGACGTCAGGCGTCCGAAATGGAGGACGCCTCCCGCGTCTCCCTCAGGCCGTCCTCCCCTTCCTCCTCCCCCTCCGGCGCGTAGAGCTCGGTGGTAAGGTAGCGGGCGCCGCTGTCGGGGGCGATGCAGGCCACACGGTGGCCGGGGCCCAGCTCACGGGCCACCTGCAGGGCGACGTGCACGATGGCGCCGCTGCTCATGCCCACGAACAGGCCCTCCTCGCGGGCGAGGCGGCGGGCGAGGGGAAAGGCATCCTCCTCCCACGCCTTCTCGACCCGGTCGATGACGGTCCGGTCCAGGTTGGCGGGGACGAAGCCGGGTCCCATGCCCTGGAAGGCGTGCTGACCCCGTTCCTCTCCCGAGAGGACGGCGCTACGGGCGGGCTCGACGGCCACGACCCGCACGTCGTCCAGGCGCTCCTTGAGATAGGCGCCCACCCCGCTGATGGTGCCGCCCGTCCCGGAGCCGTAGACGAACGCGTCGAGCCGCCCGCCCAGGGCGTCCCAGAGCTCGGGCGCCGTGGTCTCGTAGTGGGCGCGCGGATTGGCGGGGTTATCGAACTGGTTGGGCAGGAACGCTCCGAGGTCGTCGCGGATCCGTTCGGCCTCCTCGATGGCGGCCAGCAAGCGCAGCTCCGGGTCGGTGAGGACCAGCTCGGCGCCGTACGCCGTCAGCGTGCGCTTGCGCTCCATGCTCATGGACGAGGGCAGGCAGAGGATGAGCCGGTAGCCGCGGGCCGACGCCACCTGGGCGAGGCCCACGCCGGTGTTGCCCGACGTGGGCTCCACGATGGTCCCTCCGGGCTCGAGGAGGCCCCGTCCCTCGGCGTCCAGGACCATGGCCAGCGCCGGGCGGTCCTTGATGGAGCCGCCGGGGTTCATTCCCTCCACCTTGACCCACACCTCGGCCATGTCGGACTCCACCACGCGCTGCAGGCGCACCATGGGCGTCCGTCCGATGAAGCGGTCGATCCTCGTGGAGTTCATGGTCCCTCGCTGGAAAAGAAGAAGCCCCCCTCCCCGCGTCGGGGAGAGGGGCCGAAGCATCCGGGCCGCGGGAGTCAGCAGCGTCCCACCGGCGCGCGCGCGGCCACTCCTCCCCTCCCGGGAAGGCGACAACAGCCGCGGCAACAGCGACCCGTGGTCGTCACAGGCCCAGGAGCCTCAGCACGTCGTTGGAGAGCGCCCAGATCATGATGCCGACCACGATCAGGAAGCCCACGTTCGACCACTTGAGCCGCTGCTCCACCGTGAGCGCGCGCCCCCGCACGCCTTCGATGGCCAGGAAGAGGAGGTGGCCCCCGTCCAGTACCGGGATGGGCAGGAGGTTCAGCACCGCGAGGTTGACGCTGAAGAGCGCCATGAAGCTCAGGAACGTGCTCATCCCCGCCGCGGCCGCCTGACCCGACGCCTCCCCGATCGTCACGATGCTTCCCACCGAGCGCGCCGACACCCCGCCGGTCACCAGGTCGCCGAGGAAGCCCACGATGAGAGCCGTGGTGCCCACCGTCTGGCTCCAACCGTACTGCAGGGCGGTGAGGGCGTCGACCTCCCTGTAGCTCACCTCTCCGACGGACGGATACACCCCGATCTTGCCCACCTCCCGGGCCTCCCCGGTGGAGGCGTTCTCCGCCGGCTCACCCGCCGGCGTCACCGCGCGCACGAGGCGGCGCCCGTCCCGCTCCACGGTGATCTCGGCGCGCTGGTCGGGACGGGCCTCGATCATCTGGACGAAGTCGTCCCACGAGGAGATGTCGGTTCCGTCCACGGCGACGACGCGGTCGCCGGACTCCAGCCCTCCCCGCTCCGCCACGGAGCCGGGCAGGACCGCCTCGATCACGGGCTCGGCCCATGGCCGCAGCGCCGACGCCATGCGCGCTCGCTCCTCGGGCTCGTCGGGGACGCCCACCACCAGCCGGGTCCCGGGCTGGGACAGCTCCAGCTCCAGAGGGCCCGGCTCGGCGGAGATCAGGGCTCGACGCACGTCGCCCCACGTGTCCACGGCCCTGCCCCCCACGGAGACCACCACCGCGCCCGAGGGGATCTCCGCCAGGGCCTCGGCGCCCTCGGGAAGCAGGGCCTCGGCGACGCTGCCCACCCGCGTCGTGCGGGGCTCCGGCGCGCCCCACACGCCGATGGCGAGCGTATAGGCCACGAACGCGAACGCCATGTTCATGAGCACGCCGGCCGAGATGACCCACGCCCGGGCCCATAGCGGCTTGGAATCGAAGTCGCGGGGCGACGGCGTCCGCTCTCCGTCCATCTCTCCGCCCTCCAGCCGCTCCATCACCTCGTCGTCCATGCCCCCCATCTTCACGTACCCGCCCAGGGGGATGGCCGACAGCACGTACTCCGTCTCTCCGCGCCGGAAGCCCCAGACGCGCGGCCCCAGCCCGATGGAGAACCGCTGCACCTCGACGCCCACCGATTTGGCGGCGGCGAAATGGCCGAGCTCGTGCACGAAGATGAGCACGCCCAGCACGATGATGGTTGCGAGGATCGTCATGCGCCTGTCGTAGAATCCGTCGGAGTCATGAGGGGAGCGCCGCCGCCTCGGGATGGCCGCGGGGAAGCATTTCGGGCCACGGCGCCTCGCGCCGCCTCGCGGGCCGAGCGGTCGGCGTCCAGGACGTCGTCCACCTCGGTCACGTCGCGGGGCGTCAGCGCCTCGAGGGCCGAGGCCACCACCTCGGCGATCTCCAGGAATCCGACACGCCCCTGCAGGAACGCTTCCACCGCCACCTCGTTCGCGGCGTTGAACACCGCCGGCGCGGTTCCACCTGCCCTGCCCGCCTCCACCCCGAGCCCGAACAGCGGGAAGCGGCGGTGATCCACCTCCTCGAACGTCAGAGGGGACGCCGCCACGGGATCGAACGTGCGCAGCCTCGCGTCGGCGATCCGCTCCGGCCAGCTCAGGGCGTAGAGGATGGGAAGCTCCATGGTGGGGAGCCCCATCTGGGCCATGACCGAGCCGTCCACGAACTCGACGAAGGAATGGACGATGGACTGCGGATGGACGACCACTCCGATGGCTTCGTAGGGCAGGCGGTAGAGGAAGTGGGCCTCGATCACCTCCAGCGCCTTGTTGGCCAGGGTCGCCGAATCGATGGTGATCTTGGCGCCCATGTCCCAGGTGGGGTGACGAAGGGCCTGCTCCGGACGTACGTCACGAAGCTCCTCGGTGTTCCATCCGCGGAACGGTCCGCCCGACGCCGTGAGGACGACGCGCGAGACGCAGCCGTGCTCGGCGCCCTCGAGGCACTGGAGTATGGCGCTGTGCTCGCTGTCGATGGGCACCAGCTCGCCGCCGCCCGAGCGCGCGGCGGCGAGGACCAGGGGCCCTCCCGCCACCAACGACTCCTTGTTGGCCAGCGCGAGGTCGATGCCCTCCCCCAGGGCGGCGACGGTGGGGCCCAGGCCGGCCGAGCCCACCAGCGCGTTGAGGACCAGGTCGGCCCCCGAGCCGATGACCAGCTCGACAAGGCCCTCGGGTCCGCCCAGGACCTCCCCGCCGGTCCAGGCCTCGCCGGCGCGCGCGGCGGCGTCGGGGTCGGCCAGCGCGATGTGCGACACCCCGAAGCGCTGGGCCTGGGCGACGAGCGCCTCCCAGTCACCTCGGGCGCTGAGGCCGACGAGCTCCAGCTCGTCGGAGCGCTCCAGCAGCTCGAGCGCCTGGGTCCCGATCGAGCCCGTGGAGCCCAGGATGAGCAGGCGGCGGGACACGGCGCTCAGCGTATTGCCGCCGCGCGATCGGGTAGGACGCGCGCGATGGCCGACCACGGTGCCCCGATCTCCTACATGACGCTCGCCGAGGGCACCCCGGTGCTGGCCTCCGGCGGCGAG
>JAHWKH010000244.1 GCA_019347995.1 Gemmatimonadota bacterium
GCCTCACCGCCGAGCATCGGACGCACGACCTGGCGGTAGTGGTCGACGATGACCTGGGCCTTCTGGTCAAGCGCGTGGGGATGCAGCTCGGCATAACGCGCGAGGCGCCGGGCCGCACCGCTATTGGGTATCTCGAGATCCTCCTGGGCCTTCGTCTCGAGGCGATAGAGCTGCTCGTAGGTCGTGTAGTTGCGCAGCACGTCGAGAATGAAGCCCTCCTCGATGGCCTGGCGCATGGAGTAGGTATGGAACGCGGAGCGCCCCCCGGTTGCCGGGTCGGGGATGCCGAACAGCTCCAGCGTGCGCGGCTTGGGCGTCGCCGTGAAGGCGAAGAACGAGAGGTTCGGCTGGCGCCCACGCGCGGCGAGCTGGGCCAGCAGCGCGGTGGGCACGCCGTCGGCCTCGTCCTCGTCGAGGCCGAGGTCCTCTGGCAAGCGCGAGCCCAACACCTCCTTGAGATTCGTGGCCGACTCGCCCGTCTGCGACGAGTGAGCCTCGTCCACGATCACCGCGTAGCGGCGCTCCGGTAGCTTGGCCACCTCGTCCACGATGAACGGGAACTTCTGCAGCGTGGTGACGACGATCTTCGCCTCGGCCGAGCGGAGCGCCTCGGAGAGCTCGACCCTCGACGCCCGCCGGGCGGGGACCCACGCGGCCAGCATGGCCACCCCCAGCAGGACGGCCGGGACCACCAGGAAGGTCACCGGATCGGTGCCGCTCACGCCGAAGAGGAAGCGCTCCAGGAGGAGCCCGGCGCCCACCGCCAGCCCCGTCCCCAGCACGAGCCCCACCGCGACCAGCTTCAGCCCGCCGCCCATCATGAGGCGCACCATGTCGCCGGCGTCGGCGCCCAGGGACAGGCGGATCCCCACTTCCTTCTCCCGGCTCGCCACCGTGTAGCTCACGACCCCGTAGAGCCCGATGGCCGACATGACCAGGGCGAGGGCACCGAACACGCCCAGGAGCAGGCCCGCCATGCGGGGCAGGAAGAGGGCCGTTCCCATCGACTCCCGGGCGGTCATGGCGCCGTGGACGTAGAGGTCCGCATCCAGCTCCTTGGCCACCCCCCGGAGCCGCTGGGCCAGGGCGGCCGTGCCCCCGTTCCCCGCGCTCGCCTTGGCCACCAGCAGGACCCTTCCCTCGTGGCGCTGGGCCAGGGGCACGTAGACCATCGGCTTCGGCGGCTCCCCCAGGGAGTGCACCTTCACGTCCTCCACCACGCCGGCGATGCGCCCCTCCTCGTCCCGCCACGAGAGCCTCAGCGCCCGACCGACGGGGTCGGGATCGGTGGCCTCGTCGCCCCAGAGCATGCGCACCGCGGCCCGGTTCACGATCACCACCGGCGGCGCGTCGGCGGCGTCGGCCTGCTCGAAGCGCCGTCCCCGGAGCAGCTCGATGCCGAGCGCCTCGAGGTATCCCGGCGTCACCATGGCGACCTCGGCGTAACGCCACTCCCGTCCGGGTGGCGGCGTCACGTCGGGGCGCTGGATCCCGCTGGACCGGTTGCCGAGTTGCAGGGGGATGCGGGTGCCGAGACCGGCGGCGCGCACGCCGGGAAGCAGGCGGGTCCGGCGGAGCAGCTCGTCGTAGAGCCGCCGCCCCTCCTGCTCCGCGTACCCGGTGGTGGCCGGATCCACGGTCGTGAGCGCCACCCCCTCCGGGTCGAAGCCGGGGTCGATGCCGGCGGCGGTCAGCAGGCTCCGGAGGAACAGGCCGGCGGCCATGAGGAGCACCAGGGACAGGGTCACCTGGGCCGCCACGAGCCCCCCGCGGACCGTCCACTTCCGCCTCGTTCCCGTGCTTCCGGCCGCCTCGTCCCGGAGCGTCGGTGCCACCGGCGCGCGGGAGGCCTGGAGGGCCGGGAACATCCCGAACAGCGCCCCGGCCAGGAGGGAGACGCCGAGGGTGAATCCCAGGACCCGCCGATCCGGCGAGACGTCGAGGTTGACCTCCACGGGGAACGGCGGCTGAACGCCCAGCAGGAGGTCCAGGGAGAGGTACGCCAGGAGCAGCCCCGCGGCCCCGCCCAGCACGCCGAGCACCATCGACTCCCCCAGGAGCAGCCCCACGATCCGGCCCCGGCCCGCCCCCATGGCCCGGCGCACCGCGAACTCCCTCTTGCGATCCTCCGCCCGGGCCAGGAGGAAGGAGGCCAGATTGGTGCAGGCGATGAGGAGCACCAGGCTCACCACCCCGAAGAGGAGGAGCGACATGGAGCCGATGGCCCGGTCCAATCCCGGGTGGACCCGGACGTCGGCCTCCGAGACCACGGTGAATGCGACGGGCCGCAGCGACTCCGGGCGGTCCTGGTTGTAGTCCGCCGCCACCCGGGCCAGTCCCGAGCGCACCCGCTCGAGGCTCACGCCCGGCGCCATCCGGGCGGCCGCCCACAGGTTGTCCGAGCTCCGCCGGGTCACGAACTCCCGGTCCGGGACGAAGACGTCCATGGCGATCCCGGTGGCCTTCGCCGTGAACGCCTCCGGCAGCACCCCCACCACCGTGGTGGGCCGGGCGTTGACCCGGATCTCCCGGCCGACGATGTCCGGGGCGCCGCCGAACGCCCGCTGCCAGAGGTCGTGGCTCAGGATCGCCACTCCCGGACCGCCCTCCACGTCCGTGTCCTCGCCGGGCACGAAGGCGCGGCCCAGGGCCGGCTGCACGCCCATGACGCCGAAGTAGTCGCCCGACACCCGGAGGGCCGCCACCACGTCGTCGGCGTCGCCCAGCCGAACCCCGTCCTCGGTGAAGGCGGTGACGTGGGTGAAGAGGCCGCCCAGGTCGTCCCGCATGCGGCGGTAGTCCTCCCACGTGACCCGCCAGTAGGGTCCCCCGGAGTCGCGGAACACCTGGACCACGCGCTCGGGCTCCACGACGCCCCGGTCCCGGAGGAAGATGGCGTTGGTCAGGCTGAAGAGGGCCGTGTTGGCGCCGATCCCCAGGCCCAGCGAGAGGACGGCGGCGGCGGTGAAGGCCGGCGAACGGCCGAGCCGGCGCAGGATGTGGCGGAGGCTCTGGACGACGGATTCCACGGGGCGGTCCCCAAGGCTGCGGATGAACGACCACGGGCTGGCGTACCAGCGGCGGGCGACGGGCCGGAGCGCCCCCCGGAGGCGGAGGGGGCGGAGGGAGAGGAGCTGGGCCCAGTACCACCCGTCGGCACGAAGGCGGCCACCTTCCTCCCGACGCTCCCGGTACTCCTCCTCCAGGTCTCCCAGGATGACCTCCTCCAGGGGGCCCGGGAGGAGCAGCCGGACCAGCGTCGAGGCCAGCCGCGGCGGCCGGGAGCCTCCCGGGCGCCTATCCGCCACCGTCTCCTCCCGCGCCGCCGGCTTCGAGCGCCTCCAGCCCCTCCCACATGCGCTCCCTGACCTGGCGTGCCGCCTGGAGCTCCTCCACGCCCTCGGGAGTCGGCTCGAAGAGGCGCTTCGGCCTCCCGCCCCGGGGGCTGGTGGAATCCCCGAGCCGGGATCGGACGAAACCCTTCTCCTCCAGGCGCATGAGGGTCACGTAGATCGTGCTGACGGAGGGCGCGCGGCCCGCCCGCCGGCGGAGCTCGCGGCGGATGGCCGCGCCGTAGGCGTCCCGCCCCAGCCGCATGGCGGCCAGGAGGACCAGCTCCTCCAGCTCTCCGAGGTGGCTTCCGCGGGTCATCGTCCAGCCGGCCGGGAGGGGACTCCGCATGGGGGGTTGTTTGACAAAATGTATATTGCGCTGCGGCCGCACGCGAGTTCGACTTCTTCGCACGCACGGGTGTAACGGTCGCCGACCCGACACGGAGGCGCGGTGG
Organism: Gemmatimonadota bacterium; assembly: GCA_019347995.1. The sequence continues at coordinate 3,788 of JAHWKH010000244.1, forward strand.
AGCGAAGAGCATTCCTGAGGACCGGCGCGGCGGCCTCGCTCGGCTTGATGGCGGGCTGCGCCCCCCGAACCCGGACGTCCGGGCTCGCCGGGTGGCGGGCCGCGGGCCTGGTGCCGCCCGACGTGAGCTGGGACCGGATCATCCGGACGACCGTGGGTCTGCGGCCGTTCCGCGAGTCGGGCTTCCGGTTGGAGGTCGAGCGGCTGGACGATCGTACCGTGATCCACAACTACGGGCACGGCGGGGCCGGGATGTCCCTGTCGTGGGGGACCGCCCACCTGGCGGCGGACCTCGCCCTCGGCCACACCGAGCGACGCGCCGCGGTGATCGGATGCGGGATCGTCGGCCTGACCACCGCGCGGCTGCTCCAGCGGCGCGGGTTCGGGGTCACGATCTACGCCGCCGCGCTGCCTCCCGACACCACCTCGAACATGTCCTGGGCGGGATTCACCCCTGCTTCGGGGGTGGTGGCCCCGACGCGGCGAACGGCGGAGTGGGACGCGCGCTTCC
>JAHWKH010000245.1 GCA_019347995.1 Gemmatimonadota bacterium
CGATGACCGTCCAGCTCAACAACATCGTCAACTCGGTACAGGGTGTGAAGGAGTACAACGTCAACATGGCTGCGATCCTGCTGACGGGCCTCGTGCCGCTCGTCATCTACTTCGCCTCGGGCAAGCTCTTCGTGCGCGGCATCGCCGCCGGGGCGGTCAAGGGATGAGCGACGCCAGCGTATCCGTCAGGAACCTCTCGCTCGACTTCGGTTCGCTCCGGGTTCTCAAGAGCCTCGACCTCGACATCTACAGTGGCGAGTTCCTGGTGCTGCTTGGAGCTTCGGGCTGCGGGAAGTCGACGCTGCTCAACATTCTCGGCGGGCTCGACGTCCCGACGAGCGGCGAGGTGCGTTACCGCGGTGGCGTGCTGTCGGCCGCTGGCGACCGCGCCCTGACGGCGTACCGGCGCGACCACGTCGGCTTCGTCTTCCAGTTCTTCAACCTGCTTCCGGCGCTCACCGCCGAGGAGAACGTGGTCCTCCCGGCCCTGATCGCGGGCCGCCGCGATCCGGCGACACGCGAGCGCGCGCGTGCCCTCCTCGCGCGGGTCGGGCTGCGCGAGCGTGCGACGCACGCGGCGCAGCTCGGCGTCGAGCGCGTCGTCGTCCAGCGCGTCGATCTCGTCGAGCGGCGCCCGGGCGGTAGTCTCCGCCAGGCCGTCAAGGGCGAGCTCGTGCTCGCGCGCCAGCGCGGCCAGCGCCAGGCAAAGGACGAGCCGGGCCAGGGGGCTACGCCGTCGGTCCATGGTGTTCCGGCTCCCGCGCGAGGGTTCGGTCGTCTTGTGCTACACCGCGAGGCAACGGACGTGCCGCAAGGAAAGCGCGCCATCGTGCCGTTTTCCGGCCGGGTGGGGGGCGCGGGAGTGGTCGAGGGGAGACAGGGACCGTCCACGAGAGAGGACGGGCAGGTATCGACCGGCGTGCGTGTCATGGTGTCTGGTGTCGCGCATCGCCACGCTCCCGCGGGACGATCGATCCCGCTCCCCCGGCCGCACGCCTTGGGACGGACGTCTAGTGGAAGCCAAGCCGTCGGCGGGCCCAGGCGCGGCCCGCCGCCTCCACCATGGTCTCCCAGCCGTCGAACGCCGTGTGCCCGGCGACGAAGTGGTCCCAGTCCTCGCTGTCGGCCAGGTCGTCCACGGGCTCGGCTTCGAGCCCGGCCGCGTCGACCATCGCCTCCAGCGACTCGTAGCCGGTGTGTCGGCGCATGAAGCCCGAAGGGAACAGATCCTCGACCGGGATGCGATGCTCCCCCTCGAGCTCGCGAGCCCGTGAGTCCAGCCGCTCGAGGCTCTCGCGCAGCGCCAGGGGGGCGTCGAAGGTGAAGTCGTCCACGGCGTGCTGCTCCTCGGGAAGGCGGGGCGTCCCATGTTGTTTCGCCCCGAGCGGGTCCCGGGTTCCATCGGGAGGCGTCCTGTGGCGGCGTCCCGCGAGGGCCGACCCGCCGGACCGGCGCCGCCTCAGGCGCGCCACACCTCCTCGATGAGCCGGGCGAAGTTGCCCCCCACGACCTTCTCGATCACGCGGGCGGCGTGGCCCCGGGCCGCCATGTGGTCGGCGATGCGCTCCAGGCGGCGGGGCGTGTTCAGGTCCTCCACGTAGAAGAGGATCTCCTCGTCCTCGCCGGGCGCCGCGCTTCCCGACGCCTTGCGCCGCGCCACGAACTCGCGGTGGGCGCGCCAGTACTCGGCGTCGTCCTTCTCGATGGGCGTGATGGACAGATCGCTGCCGATGCCGACGTGGTCCTCGCCGCAGACGTCCAGAGCATGCTCCACGTGCGCCATCACGTCGTCGGCGGTGGCGGGGCGGCCGGGAGCCAGGAACGGCATCAGGTAGATGCCCACCACACCGCCCTTGTCCGCCATGGCGCGCAGCTCCTCGTCGCGCTTGCTGCGGGGGTTGTCGTGGATCGCCTTGCACCCGGAGTGGGAGATGGCCACCGGGCCGCGCGCGGCGGCGATGCCGTCGGCCGTGGTGCGCTGGCCGCAGTGGGCCAGGTCCACGACGAGGCCCTTCTCCTCCATCCGCTCCACCAGGGCGTGACCCCATCGGCTCAGGCCGGCGTTGCCGGGCTCCAGGCAGCCGTCGCCGGCGAGGTTGCGGCCGTTGTAGGTGAGCTGGATGACGCGCACGCCCAGATCGTGGAAGAGGTCGATCCGGTCCAGATCGCCTTCCAGGGGGGTGGAGTCCTGGAACCCGAAGATGAGCCCCAGCCGCCCCGTCTCCTTCGCCGCACCCAGGTCGGACACCGTGCGCACCTGCACCAGGGCCTGCGGGTGGCGGGCCAGGGCCGCCGACCAGGGCGCCATGCGGCCCATGGTGCCCTCCAGGTCGCCTCCGCTCACGGTGAGGTTCACGGCGGTGATGCCCGAGGCCACGGCGTTGGCCACCATCGCATCGTCGAGCCGCCGGTCCAGCGTGGTGTTGAAGAGGCCCGGGCTCGCCAGGAAATCCAGCACCAGCGCGTCTTCGTACCCCGGCCAGGGGGTGCGTCCGGCGGAGCGGGGACGACCGAGCCCGGCGAGGGCGGCGGGGGTCAGGGCCAGGGCGCCGGCGGCGCGGAGGAAGTCGCGGCGGGCCAGGAGGGGATCGGGCATGGAGCGCTCCGGGAGTGTGGGTCCCCGGAAGGATAGGCCGGCCGGGGCGCCCTCGCCATCAGGCCCCACGCCCCGGACACCCGCGCTTCCCGCCGTGTCGCACGATTCCTGCAACCGCGGCCGCTCGAATGGGCCCGATCCCGCTGCCGCCACGCCTTCCGTGACCGACGCCGGTCGCCGACTCCCCGGATCCCTCCGGGCCGGGCTCCTGGCCTGCGCCCCCCTGCTGGGCGCGTGCGGCGGCCCGCAGTCGGCGCTCACGACGGCCAGCGCCACCGCCGAGCGCATCGCCCATCTGTGGTGGTGGATGGCGGCCGGCGCGGCGGTCCTGTGGGTGCTGGTGGTGGGTCTCGCGACCTATGCGGTCCTGGTCCGGCCGGGGAAGCACGGTGAGCGCGCCTCACGCCTCCTCATCGTGGGCGGCGGGGCCGTCCTCCCCACCGTCGTGCTCACGGGCCTGCTGATCTACGGCCTCGCCTTCATCCCCGAGCTCCTCGAGCCGGGACCCGAGGACGGGCTGCGCATCGAGGTGGTGGGGGAGCAGTGGTGGTGGCGCGTGCGCTACGTCACGCCGGACGGGAGCGTCGTGGAGGCTGCGAACGAGGTGCGCCTCCCCGTGGGGCGGCGCGTCGAGCTCCGGCTCTCCAGCCCGGACGTGATCCACTCCTTCTGGATCCCGTCCCTGGGCGGGAAGATGGACATGATCCCGGGAAGGACCACCCGCATCGCGCTGGAGCCTGGGCGCACGGGCGTCTTCCGCGGCGCGTGCGCCGAGTACTGCGGCGCCTCCCACGCCCTCATGGCCTTCGACGCCGTGGTCCTCGCGGAAGCCGACTTCCAGGCGTGGCTCGACCACCAGGCGGAGCCCGCCGCCACGCCCGGGTCAGGGCCGGCCTCCCGGGGCCGCGACGCCTTCCTCCGCAACGGCTGCGGCGCCTGCCACACCGTGCGCGGCACGCCCGCCGACGGAGTGGTGGGCCCCGACCTCACCCACGTGGGCTCCCGCCTCTCGCTGGCGGCCGGGACGCTGCCCAACGAGCCCGAGGCGTTCCGCCGCTGGATCGCCCGCACCGGTGAGGTGAAGCCCGGGGTGCACATGCCGGCCTTCGGCATGCTCCCCGGCGAGGAGGTGCGGGCCCTGGCCGCGTACATGGAGAGCCTCCAGTGAGCCCCGACCGGGGAGAGGGCCCGCCCGAGGCGCCCGATCCGGGGCCCGACCGGAGGCCGCCCACCGCCCCGGGGGATCCGGACGCCGACCGGACGCCGCTGGACCCCGAGCTCCAGCGGGCCCAGGAGGAGCGCCTGCGGGCGGCCTGGAAGACGCCGGAGGGGTGGCGCTACTGGTCGGCCGTGAACAACACGGAAGTGGGCATCTGGTACGCGGCGTCCTCCTTCCTCTTCTTCCTCTTCGGCGGGGTCCTGGCGCTGCTCATGCGGGTCCAGCTCGCCGCGCCCGGCAACGACGCTGTCTCGGCCGACCTCTACAACCAGCTGTTCACGCTGCACGGCTCGATGATGATGTTCCTCTTCGCCGTGCCGCTCTTCGAGGCCTTCGCCATCTTCGTACTGCCGGAGATGCTCGGCGCCCGCGACCTGCCCTTCCCGCGCCTCTCCGCCTATGCCTTCTGGGCCTATCTGGTCGGCGGGCTGCGGTTCTTCTGCTCGCTGTTCTTCGGCCTCGCCCCGAG
>JAHWKH010000246.1 GCA_019347995.1 Gemmatimonadota bacterium
AGGGGGTCCTCGCGCCACTCGGGGACGTGTCGGTCGAAGAGCCGCGCCATGGGCGGTGCGGTCCACGTCCCGACGTGCACGCCGTTGGTGATGGCGTGCACCTCCCGGCCCGGGAACATCTCACGGGAGACGCGGGCATGGCGCATCGCGACGCCGTTCACGAAGCGGGCGAAGTGGAGGCCCAGCAGCGTCATGTTGAGGACGCCGCCCGGCTCGGTCCCCCGGCTTCGCACCGCGGCCGCGCGGTCCTCGCCCAGGACCGACTCGACGAGGTCGGCCGGGAATCGATCGTGCCCCGCCGGCACCGGGGTGTGGGTGGTGAAGACGCACCGGCGCCGCACCGAGGCGTCCTGCCGGGGGCCGGCGGCGCTCAGCCCACCCTCCCCCACGCGGTCCTCCAGGAGCGCAAGCGGCGTCAGGGCGCAGTGGCCCTCGTTCATGTGCCAGGTGTGGATGCGCGCGTGCCCCAGCGCCGCCATGAGCGCCACGGCGCCGTAGCCGAGAAGCGCCTCTTGGCACAGGCGGTAACGCGAATCGCCGCCGTAGAGACGGTCCGTGAGGCGCCGATCCTCCTCGTGGTTGCCCTCCACGTCGGCGTCCAGGAGGTAGACGGGGACGGCGCCACCTCGCGTCCCGCGCACGTCGTAGCGCCAGGCCTGCAGCCGCAGGTCGCGACCCTGGAGACGCACGCTGATGCCGGCGTCCACGGGCTTGCAGCGCTCCGCCGGATCCCACGGATCCGGCGCCTCCGCCTGCCCCCCCTCCTCGTCGAGGCTCTGGCTGAAATAGCCCTCGCGGTGCGCCAGGCTCACGGCGACCATCGGGAGGCTGAGATCGGCCGCCGCGCGAACGGTGTCGCCCGCCAGGACGCCGAGGCCGCCGCTGTAGGTTGGAATGCCGTTCTCCAGGGCGATCTCCATGGAGAGATAGACCAGACGTCGGGGGGATTGCGTGGACATGGCGTCGCGTTGTGGGGTGGCCGGTCGTTCCGGGCGCGAACAGGGTGTAAACCCGAGCGGCCTCCACGGTTCACCGGAGTCCCCGGAGCGGGCTGCGGCTTTTTTCGATGGAGAGGGCCCCTTGCGGCGTCGACCGGCGGATGGTAAGGTCGCCTGCACAGCGTCGGCGAGCGCCGGCGCGCGTCCCAGCTTCGGAATCGATGATCCAGCACGCGCTCCTCGTATCGGTACTTATCGCCGTACGCCTCGTCCTTACCGGGCCGGGGGGAGAGGGCCGCTGCGTGCCCGCGATGATCCGGACGAGATAGCCGGACAGGACGCGACGAGGCACGAGGCCCTCTCCCGACCCGGGTGAGGGCCTTTCTTTTTTTCCACCACAGGAGAGAGAAGAGGCATGGCAACGTTTCCCAGCACCGATTGGGTCTGGGCCGATGGCGAGCTCGTGCGCTGGCAGGACGCCACGGTCCATGTCATGGCCCATGCGCTCCACTACGGGAGCTCGGTGTTCGAGGGCATCCGCAGCTATCCGACGCCGCGCGGGCCCATGTTCTTCCGCCTGCGCGAGCATCTCGAGCGCCTGCGCTACTCGGCGGCCATCCACCGGATGGAGCTGGCCTGGAGCGTCGACGAGCTGGAGGCCGCCAGCCGCGAGCTCATGACGAGGAACGGCCTCGACGACTGCTACTTCCGCCCGCTGGTGTTCCGCGGCGTGGGCGCGGCCGGCCTGGATCCGGGCAAGAGCCCCGTGCGCGTCTTCCTCATCGCGTGGCCCTGGGGGACGTATCTGGGGCAGGAGGCGCTGGAGCAGGGCGTGGACTGCGGCGTGTCGAGCTGGGCCCGGCCGGCACCCAACACCCACCCCACCATGGCCAAGGCCGGAGGCAACTACATCAACGGCTCCCTCATGAAGATGGAGGCCAAGGCCAACGGCTTCGACGAGGCCATCGCCCTGACCGTGAGCGGCACGGTGAGCGAGGGGAGCGGCCAGAACATCTTCGTGGTGAAGGGAGGCATCCTCCACACGCCGGCCGTGGACGGAACGTTCCTCCAGGGCATCACCCGCGATACCGTCATCACGCTGGCGAAGGACATGGGCATCGAGGTCCGGGAGGGGAAGATCCCCCGCGAGGCGCTCTACGTCGCCGACGAGGTCTTCCTGGCCGGCACGGCCTCCGAGGTGGTTCCGGTGCGGACCGTCGACCGCCTCCAGGTGGGCTCGGGCACGAGGGGACCCGTCACGGAGCGGCTCCAGAAGCGCTACATGACGCTCGTGCGGGGCGAGTCGCCAGACCCCTATGGATGGGTGACGCCGGCCATGCTGGAGCCGGCGGCGGCGAACCGATGAGGGGCGAGGACGCACCTCGCTGATGGAGGCCCTGGGCGCCCACATGGACGCCCCTCGGGCAAGGCGTGCTCCATGACCCGCAAGCCGGCCCGCTGAGCCGGTTCGGGAGGGACGCTTGGAAGGTTCGGGCCGCCACTGGTGTAGGAGTCGGTCGGCCCGACCGGCGCCGCGCCGGCGGGAGCCGAGGCCGACGCATCCCTCCGAGGCTCATCAATGAAGCGAATCTTCGTCACGGCGGCCGTCGCCGCCCTCGCGGCCGGCGGTTGCGCCACGTCCTCGGGCGGGCAGCTCCCGGATCCGGCCGCGCCCCCCCCGGGCACCCTGGCCTACGTCGCCAACGAGGCGTCGGGCGTGGTCTCGGTGGTGGACGTGCGGGATGGGTCGGTGGAGGTCGTGGACCTCAAGGCCATGGGCTACGGGGAGACGCCCAAGCCACACCACGTGGTGGTGGAGCCCGACGGGTCCCACTGGTACGTGTCGCTCATCGCCGCCGACCGGGTGCTCAAGATGGACAGGGCGAACCGGGTCGTGGATTCCGTCGTGTTCGAGCGACCCGGACTCATGGCCCTGGGCGCCGGCGACGGCCTCTTCGTCGGGCGCTCCATGGCGGCGGTCAATCCACCTCAGCGCATCGGGTGGATCCAGCGCTCCACCATGGACCTGGAGGAGGTCGAGGTCTTCGTGCCCCGGCCCCACGCCATCGCGACGGACCCGTCGGGCCGCTGGGTCTTCACCGGCAGCCTGGCCGAGAACACCCTCGTGGCCCTGGACACCGGCAGCGGCCGCGCCGAGATCACCCGCCTCGACGACGCCATGGGCCACATGGCACACGCCTTCGTCGACTACGCCGTCTCGCCGGATGGGCGCACGCTGGTGGCCACCGCCGAGCACACCTCCAAGCTGCTGGTGTTCGATCTCTCCGGCCTTCCCGCCCTGCGGCTGGTGACGACCCTCGACGTAGGCGCGCGGCCCTGGCACCCGGCCTTCACGCCCGACGGCTCGGAGGTGTGGTTCGGCAACCTCGGGGCCGACCAGGTCACCGTCGTCGACGCCTCGACCTGGACGGTGGCCGCCGTGGTCGAGGGACGTGGCCTCGCCCAGCCCCACGGCATCGCGATCTCCCCGGAGGGCGACCGGGTCTACGTATCCAGCCGCAACGAGTTCGGGCGCTACGCTGCCCGCGGCCCCTACGGTCCCACGGCCGGAACGCTGGTCGTCATCGACGTCGACGCCCGCGCCATTCTCGAGATCATCGATATTCCCCACTGGGGAGCGGGCATGGGCATGGCGGGCGGATCGTGACGGTGGCTCCACGCGCGGCGCTCCTGGTCGCGCTCGTCGCGGCGGCGGGCTGTGCCTCGGGAGGGGATCCGGGGTCGGCGGCCTCCTCGCCGGGGGCGCGGGGTGCGGCACCCGGGGCCGACGGTGACCTCGTGCGCAGGATCGAGCCGTTCACGGTCCAGGACGCCGACGGCCGCCCGTACCAGCTGCCATTCCTGGGGGGGCTCAACGTGCCGCGACCCCAGTGGGTCGACGTGGACGGAGACGGCGACCTGGACCTCTTCGTCCAGGAGTACACCGACCGCCTCATGTTCTTCGAGCGGCTCCCCGACCGGGACATGCTGCTGGACGATGAGCGACCGGATGAGGCGGATGCCGAAGTGCGCAACATCGACTACAATGAGCTGTCTCCCCCCCGGCGGCTGTGGTGGCCGGGCGTGAGCCGGCGGCGAAACGACTGATCGCGGCGGCGAGCCGCGAACGCGACTCTCGCACTTGAAGACCATGAAGCCATACCGAATCGAAGTTCGCATCACGCCCCGGGAGGGACTGCTGGACCCGGAGGGGAAGGCGGTGGAGCACGCGCTGCACTCGCTGGCGTTCGACGGGGTCTCGGGGGTGCACGTGGGGCGCCTGGTGCGACTCCGGCTGGACGCGGAGAACGAGGAGGAGGCGCGCGCTCGCGCGGAAGCCA
>JAHWKH010000247.1 GCA_019347995.1 Gemmatimonadota bacterium
CCGCGCGGCGCGACGGGAAGCCGGTGAGGAAGTCCCAGGAGAGCCACGCGGCGCCGTCGCGCCAGACGTCCACGATCAGCGCGCCGAGAAAGGCGAGGGCGAGGCAGAGAATCAGCAGCGCCAGGATCTGGAAGAGGACGTCCAGGAGCCGCCGGCGGGCGATGGCCGCGCGCGCTCCGTCCGAGGGCGCGGCCGCCGGGGCCGTGGCGCTCACGCCTCCCCCTCCCGCGACCGCGTGCGGAGCCAGGCGCTGACCAGGTACAGCGAGAACGTCCCGAGGAAGAGCAGCATCCCGACGGCGAAGATCGTCTGATACTCGACCGTTCCGAACGAGACCTCCCCCTGGCTCACCTGGACGATGTAGGCGGTCATGGTCTGGATGGACTCGAACGGGTTCAGCGTCAGGTTGGGCTGGTTGCCCGCCGCGATGGTGACGGCCATCGTCTCGCCGATGGCTCGGGAGATGGCGAGGATGAACGACGCGATGATGCCCGACAGCGCCGCGGGCACCACCACGCGCAGGCTCACCTCGAGCTTCGTCGCGCCCAGCCCGTACGCGCCCTCGCGCAGCGGGTCGGGCACGGCCCGCAGGGCGTCTTCCGAGAGCGAGGACACCGTGGGGATGATCATGATGCCCACGACGATGGCCGCCGAGGCCGCGTTGAAGACCTCCACGCCCGGGATGAAGCTCCTCAGCAGGGGCGTCACGAAGGTCAGGGCGAAGTAGCCGTAGACCACCGTAGGGATCCCGGCCAGGATCTCCAGGAGGGGCTTGAGGACGCGCCGCAGGTGCTCGGGCGCGTACTCGCTCAGGAAGATGGCGGTGAGGAGCCCGAGCGGGAGCGCGATGAGCGCCGCGCCGGCCGCCACCAGCACCGATCCGGCCACCAGGGGCAGGACGCCGAAGTTCTTCTCCAGGAACGTGGGGGTCCACTGCGTCCCGGTGAGGAACTCCACCATGGAGACCTCGGCGAAGAACCCGATGGTCTCGCGAAGCAGGATCACCACGATGCCCACCGTCACCAGCGTGGAGAGCGCTGCGCATCCGAAGAGCACCCAGCCGATGACCCGCTCCTGGAGGTCGCGCTTGACGTTGCGCCCCAGCGCCCTCGACCCGACCGCCGCCGGTGGGGCGCCGTCCGGGCTCACGCTCGCGGAGGGCATGCCGCCGTCCCGTCAGCCGAGGGTGTCGCCGGCCGTGGCGGTGTCCCGCGCCGCTTCTCGCACGCGCTCCATGTTCCGCGCGTATTCGTCCTCCCCCAGGGCCAGGTACCCGGTGGCCGGCACCAGCTCGGGCGCGTTCGCCATCATGTACTCGACGAAGGCGCGAACCTCGGGACGCTCGAGGGCGCCGACGCTCACGTAGACGAAGAGCGGCCGCGAGAGCGGCGCGTAGTCGCCGGAGGCGATGCTCTCGTCGGAGGGGGCCACGCAGCCCTCCCCACCGTCGACCTCCAGCAGTGTGAGGCGGTCACGGTTCTCCACCACGTAGTGGTATCCCATGTAGCCCAGGGCGTAGGGGTCGCCGGCCACGCCCTGCACCAGGATGTTGTCGTCCTCGCTGGCCTGGTAGTCGGGGCGGCTGGCGCCGCTCTCGCCCATGATGGTCTCGGTGAAGTAGTCGAACGTGCCCGAGTCCGTCCCGGGGCCGTAGAGCCGGATCTCCTGCGCCGGCCACTCGGAGCGCACGTCGCGCCACGTGTCCACGTCGCTGCCGGGCTCCCAGATGCGTTGCAGCTCCTCGGCCGTGAGGCACCGGGCGAAGTCGTTCTCGGGGTTCGCCACGACCGAGAGGCCGTCCCGGGCCACGGGCAGCTCGACGAAGTCCACGCCGGCCGCCCGGCACGCCTCGCGCTCGCCCTCGGTGATGGGCCTGGACGCGTTGGAGATGTCGATCTCGCCCGCGCAGAAGCGCTTGAATCCCCCGCCGGTGCCGGACAGGGCGGCGGTCACCCGCACCCCGGGATTCTCGATCTGGAACTCCTCCGCCACCGCCTCGGCCACGGGGAAGACCGTGCTGGACCCGTCCATCTTGAGCTCGCCGGCCAGGGTCCCGCCGCCGCCTTCGCCTCCGCAGGCGGTGAGAAGCCCCAGGGCGAAGGCCATGGTCCACAGCCCGCCGATTCGCGTCACGTCCATGCGCTCCAACCTCCAGAAGGGTTTCGGAAGTCTACCGGTGATCTCCGGCGTCGCGGTCACGGCCGTGTAACGTACGTGTAACAGATCGTGCCTCTCCTCACGCCCGCGGCCCCTTCTCCTCCGACAGCGGCAGGGTGAAGCGGACCGTGGTGCCGCTGCCCAGCTCGCTGGTGGCGCCCACCTCGCCGCCCATGGCGTCCACCAGGTGCCGCACGATCGCAAGGCCCAGGCCGGTACCTCCCTCGGCGCGGGCCCGGGACGTGTCGGCGCGATAGAAGCGCTCGAAGATCCGCGGCAGCGCGCGGGAGGGGATGCCGGAGCCGGTGTCGACCACGGACACCAGGGCCCGGGAGCCCTCGGGGCGGATCCGCACCGTGATGGCGCCACCGGACGGCGTGTGGCGAAGCGCGTTCTCGAAGAGGTTCTGGAAGACCTGGTGGAGCCCCTGCTCGTCGGCCATGGCCACGGCCTCGCCCTCGATGGAGAACGCCACTCCCCGCTCCGCCGCGCGCCGGTCGACGTCGGACCAGACGGCGTCGGCGGCGTCGGCGACCTCGACCGGCTCCAGGGCCGCCTTCCATCCCCCCGACTCCAGCCGCGACAGGTCCAGGAGGTCGTCCACCAGCCGCTGGAGACGCAGGGTGTTGCCCCGGATGGACGCCAGGAACTCCTGGCGCAGCCGCCCGGGCGGATCGTCGTCCAGCAGCGTCTCCGCGAACCCAAGGATGGTGGTCAGGGGCGTCTTGAGCTCGTGGGACACGTTGGCCACGAAGTCGCGCCGCACCTGCTCCAGCCGGCGGATCTCGCTCACGTCCAGGAGCGTGACCACGGCACCGCCCCGGTCCAGCAGCCGCGCCGAGACGATGAGGTGACGCTCTCCGATGGAGACCTCCCGCGCCGCCAACGGCCTCACCACGGCCTCGTCGAGGAGGTCCCGCATGTCCGGGTTGCGGACGAGGGTGCCGACGGGCGCGTAGTTCGCCGCGGGGGGGATCCCGAGGAGCTCCCGCGCGGCGCCGTTGGTGCGGAAGACGCGCGCGTCGTCCGTGAGGGCGATGACTCCCTCCGCCATGGAATCGATGAGGGCCTGCATCTCGTCGCGCTCCCGGCCCAGCTCGGCCAGGCGCCCCTGGAGCTCGTCGGCGAGCTGGTTGAACGCCGAGGAGAGGTCGTCGAGCTCCTGGATGCGGTGGCGCGGCACCCGCCGCGTGAAGTCGCCCGCCGCCAGGGCGCCGGCCCGATCGCCCAGGGTGACGAGGGGGCGCGCGTAGCTGCGCGCCAGGAGGTAGATGAGGCCCAGGGCGAGCAGGAAACCGAGAGCGCCGGCCGTGGCCACCGCGCCCTGGGTGCGGTCGACGGCGGTCTCGACGGCCCGCAGCGGCTCCGCGATGCGGAGCACCACGGGCCGCCCCGCGAACGTGGCCGGCGCCGCGCCGTAGAGGAACGGCAGCCCGACCGTGGCGCTGGTGCGCTCGGCGAACGCCTCGGACATCCCTCCCATCACGCCCCGGATCTCGGCCCGCCCGGCGGCGTCGAGGGCATCGACACGTTGCTCGCACGCGTCCGCGCCAGCGGCGTCGCCACCCACCTCGAGGTCGACCCCGACGTGGGCGTGCTGCTGGCCAGCGTGGACGCCACGGTCCACCGGGTCGCCCAGGAATCGCTGACCAACGTGCTGCGTCATGCCGACGCCACGCGCGTGGAGGTCCGGGTGCGCCGTGTCGGCGACCGGATCGACGTGCGGGTGCGCGACGACGGCCGTGGCGGCCAGCTCGATGGGGCTCCCGACGCCACGGGAGGGCACGGCCTGACCGGCATGCGTGAGCGGGTGGCGCTCCTTGGCGGCAGCTTCGCGGCCGTCTGATATTGCTCGATCAGCCGACCCTTCCACTGCGCGCGATCGAGCTGCCAGATTCCGAGCCCGATCATCGTCGCGACGGCGATAGCCACGAGCACGGTAGCTACGATCGGAACCTTGCGGATCACTCGGCGATCCGCCCCTCGCGGGCGCGCTGGTGGAATTCCTGCGTCAGAAGCAGCGCCTTCGCCCAGCGCAGCCCGAAGATCGTCATTGCGACACCAATCGGGATCCAGATGGAGTGCACCCACCAGGGCGGCGAGAAGATACCGTCGACGAC
>JAHWKH010000248.1 GCA_019347995.1 Gemmatimonadota bacterium
CGTGAGGGCCGCGAGCCGCGCCGCCCACACCTGCGAGCCCCAACGGCCCACCGCCACGGCCCCCAGCAGGCCGAGCACCGGCACCAGGAACGCCGAGACGCCCAGACCGGCCACCAGGAGCGCCGCCAGCGTCGCGCCGACGGGGCCCATGGCGTTGCCCGACGGGAAGAGCTCCCCGCCGCGCTCGCCCAGCAGGGTGACGGGCAGGAGCGCCAGCAGGATGAAGAGCGACAGCGCCAGGAGACCCAGGGCCAGCAGATCCTCCTGCTGCTCCCGGCTCAGCAGGGGCTCGCCTCCACCGGAGGCCTTGCCGCTCCCCGACTTCCCCTTCTTCTTCGTCTTAGTCGCCGGCACCGTCGGTCACGCGAATCATGCGCTCGTACATCTCGGGAACGATGCCGTGCCGGTCGACCTGGGCGCACAGCTCCAGGTCGTCCTCCAGGCCGATCTCGGCCAGCGCGCGGCCCGCATCCGTCTCCGCCAGGAAGGATGGGGTCACACGGGTGGCCGAGGCCAGGGCCAGGGCGGCCCGCCCCGCGTCGTTCGTCTCCACGCCCTGTCCGGTGATCTGCTCGACCCGGCGCAGCAGGGTACCGGCGCAGACGGCGTCTTCCAGAGAGAAGAGGTCCAGGCGCCCGGCGCACAGGATCGCCACGGCCGTGCTGCCCCCGAGGGCCTCGGCCGCCGCGCCCAGGTTGAGGAACGACGCCACCAGGACCCGCTGCGCGGCCTGGGCCACCTGGAAGGCGCGCGTGCCGTTGGTGGTGCTCATGACCAGCCGCTTTCCCCCGACGACCGCGGGCGTGAACTCCCGGGGTGAGTTGCCCAGGTCGTAGCCCTCGACCTTGAGGCCGCGCCGCTCCCCGCACAGGAGCGTGTCGTCGCGGCCCAGCGATTGGGCCAGCTTGAGGGCGTCCTCGGACGAGACCGCGGGGTAGATGGCCTTCGCTCCGGCCGCCAGCGCGGCCACCATGGTGGAGGTGGCACGGAGCACGTCGATGACCACCGCCGTCACCTGCGGGCCGATGCCCGCCTGCTCGGCCTCGGCGACGGTCAGATAGACGTCGGCCCTCATGCCGGGGGCCTCTCCGCCCGCTCCGCCATGAAGCGGTCGAGGTAGGCGGTGTCCACGTCCCCGCTGCGGAAGCGCTCGTCGCGCGCCACCTCCAGCAGGAAGGGGATGGTGGTGTGCACGCCTTCGATGACGAAGGACCCCAGGGCGTTCCGGCCCCTGGCCAGGGCTTCGTCGCGGTCGTTGCCCCACACGATGAGCTTGCCCAGGAGCGAATCGTAGTTGGGAGGCACCCGGTAGCCCGTGTAGACGTGGGTGTCGAGCCTGACCCCCGGCCCGCCCGGAGGATGGAACGTGCTGATGAGCCCGGGAGACGGCGCGAAATTGCGGTTCGGGTCCTCGGCGTTGATGCGGAACTCGATGGCGTGGCCGCGCAGGGACACCTTGTCCGGGAAGGAGAGCTTCTCGCCCGCCGCCACCCGGATCTGCTCCTTCACCAGGTCGAGCCCCGTGCACACCTCGGTGACCGGGTGCTCGACCTGGATGCGGGTGTTCATCTCGATGAAGTAGAACGACCCCTGGGGGTCCAGCAGGAACTCCACCGTGCCGGCGCCCACGTAGTCGATGGCCGCGGCGGCCTTCACCGCGGCGTCGCCCATGGCGGTGCGGAGCTCGGGGGTCAGGGCCGGGGAGGGGGCTTCCTCGATGAGCTTCTGGTGGCGACGCTGCACCGAGCAGTCGCGCTCCCCCAGATGCACCACCCGGCCGTGGCGGTCGCCGAACACCTGGAACTCCACGTGCCGCGGCCGCTCCACCAGGCGCTCCAGGTACACCCCCGGGTCGTTGAACGCGGCCGCCGCTTCGTTCTGGGCGGCCTGGAGCATCTTGGGGAAGGTCTCGGCGTCGCGGGCGATGCGCATTCCCTTCCCGCCCCCGCCGGCCGACGCCTTGATCATGATGGGGAAGCCGACCTCTCCCGCGACCTCCACCGCCTGCGCGGCGTCGGAGACGATGCCCTCGGATCCCGGGACGGTGGGGACGCCGCTGTCCATCATGGTCCGGCGCGCGGTGGCCTTGTCGCCCATGGACCGGATCTGCTCGGGGCTGGGGCCGATGAAGACGATGCCGGAGCGGTCGCAGATCTCGCTGAACTCGGCGTTCTCCGCCAGGAAGCCGTAGCCCGGGTGGATGGCCTCGGCGCCCGTCACCTCGGCGGCGGCGATGATGCGCGGGATGTTGAGGTAGCTGTCCCGAGCCGCGGCCGGTCCGATGCACACGTCCTCGTCGGCGAACCGGACGTGGAGCGACTCCCGATCGGCTTCGGAATAGACGGCCACGGCCTTGATGCCCAGCTCGTGGCACGCCCGGATGATCCGGAGCGCGATCTCTCCCCGGTTCGCGATGAGGACCTTGTTGAACAAGCGGGCCCCTAGGGCTTCACCCTGAAGAGGACCTGGCCATACTCGACCGGGTCGGCGTTGTCGACCAGCACCTCGACGATCGTGCCCTCCACCTCGGACTCGAGCTCGTTCATGAGCTTCATCGCCTCGATGATGCAGAGGGTGTCACCGGCCTTCACGCGATCTCCCACGTCGACGTACGAGGGCGCGTCCGGAGCGGGGGCCCGGTAGAAGGTACCGACCATGGGCGACTTGACCTCCAGGAGGCCCGCGAGGTCGTCGGCGGCCGCCGCCTCCGGCTCGGGAGCCGCGGCCGGGGCCGCCGTGGCCGGGGCCGCCGTGGCCGGAGTCGCGGGGGCCGGGGGCCCGTACGCCACCGCTCCACCCGCACCGCCCGCCGACGGCGGCGTCTTGGAGAGACGGACCCGCGTGCCGCCCCGCTCGATCTCGATGGAGTCGAGGCTGCTCTCGTCGATCGCGCGAATCAGGCTCTCGAGGAACTCGAGATCGATCATCAGCTCACCCGCGTGAGGTACTTGTCCTCGCGACGATCCACCTTGACCACCTCCCCTTCCTCGATGAAGAGCGGGACCTGGACCACCGCGCCGGTCTCGAGCTTGGCGGGCTTGGTGCCGCCCTGGGCCGTATCACCCCGCACGCCGGGGTCGGTCTCGACCACTTCGAGCTCCACGAAGAACGGCAGCTCCACGGCGATCACCTTGCCGTCGTGGACCAGCCCCTCGCACTCCATGTTCTCCTTCAGGTACAGGAGCTGGTCGTCGCCGATGACGTCTCCGGAGATGGGGATCATCTCGAAGGTCTGGGCGTCCATGAAGTAGTAGAGTTGCCCGTCGGTGTAGCTGTAGTTCACCGCGCGGTGCTCGAGACGCACGTCGTTGACGCTCTCGCCCGCCCGGAACGTCTTCTCCACCACCTTCCCGGAGAGGACGTTCTTCAGCTTCGTCCGCACGAAGGCGCCACCCTTTCCGGGCTTCACGTGCTGGAAGTAGGTGATCTGCCAGAGATCCCCGTCCATGTCGAGGACCAGTCCGTTCCTGAAATCCGCCGTGCTCGCCATTCGTTGGTCGAAGCCGTCCCTTCAGTCGTCCTTCCCGAGCAGGGCCACCAGGCCCCGGAGCCCAAGAAGATAGCTGGACGGCCCGAATCCATAAACCACGCCCGCCGCAACGGGGGCCAGATGCGAGGTCCGGCGGAAGGCCTCGCGCGCCGCGGTGTTGGAGAGGTGGACCTCCACGAAGGGCAGGCCGACGCCCACGAGCGCGTCGCGGAGCGCCACCGATGTGTGGGTGAAGGCCCCCGCGTTCACGAGGAATCCCTCCACCCGCTCCGATGCGCCCTCCACGAAGTCCAGCAGCTCCCCCTCGTGATTGCTCTGGAACGTCTCGATGCCGGCGCCGAGCTCGTCGGCCAGCTCCTGGAGGCCGACGTCGATCTCCTCCAGGGTGGTGGTCCCGTACACCTCCGGCTCGCGCCGGCCCAGCAGGCGGAGGTTGGGTCCGTGGAGAACGGCGACCCTCATCGGAGCCGGTCCAGCCAGCGGGAGAAGGTGTCGCCCTTCTCGCCGCGTCCGCCTCCCTCCTCGTCGGATGGCTTTTCCGCGCCTGGGGCGGGCGCGCCGGGCGCCAGGTCGGCGATGTCCACCACGGGGTCGTCCGTCGCGGGCGACGGGGCGAGGTCGGCCACGTCCACCACCGGGTCGTCCGCCACCGGGGACGGCGCCAGGTCGGCCACGTCCACCACCGGGTCGTCCGCCACCGGGGACGGCGCCAGGTCGGCCACGTCCACCACCGGGTCGTCCGCCACCGGGGACGGCGCCAGGTCGGCCACGTCCACCACGGGCTC
>JAHWKH010000249.1 GCA_019347995.1 Gemmatimonadota bacterium
GACGCGAGCTTCGATCTGGTGGTCATCGGCAGCGGCCCCGGCGGCTACGTGGCCGCCATCCGCGGAGCGCAGCTCGGCCTGAAGGTGGCCTGCGTGGAGGACCGGCACCTGGGCGGCGTGTGCCTCAACATCGGCTGCATCCCCACCAAGGCGATGCTCACCAGCGCCTTCCTGGTCAACGAGATGAAGGCCGGTGAGCGCCACGGCATCATGACCAAGGACGTCACCTACGACCTCGGCCCCGCCCAGCAGCGCAGCCGCAAGGTCGCCGAGCAGATGCGGGGCGGCATCGGACACCTCTTCAAGAAGAACAAGATCAAGCACTTCGAGGGTTTCGGCCGCCTGGCCGGGAAGGGCAGCGTCGAGGTCGAGGGGGGCGACGGGAAGAAGCAGACGCTCAAGGCGAAGCACGTCATCCTCGCCACGGGATCGCGCCCGCGGGACCTCCCCATGCTGAAGATCGACGAGGACCGCGTGTGGTCGTCCACCGGCGCTCTCATGGCCGAGCAGGCGCCCGCCTCCCTGGTGATCGTGGGCGCCGGGGCCGTGGGCATGGAGTTCGCCGACGTATACGACGCCTACGGCACCGAGGTGACGGTCATCGAGGCCCTGGACCGGGTGCTCCCCATCGAGGACGCGGACTGCTCCGCGGTGGTGGCCAAGGCCTACAAGAAGAGGGGCATCGACATCCACACGTCGGCGCGCCTGGAGAAGGCCGACATCGGCAAGAAGGGCGTGAAGGTCACCTTCAAGGACGGGAAGGGCGAGGAGCACACGCTGGAGGTGGAGCGGGTGCTGTCCGCCGTGGGGCGCATGCCGAACACCGAGGACGTGGGCCTCGACGAGGCCGGCGTGAAGGTCGACGACAAGGGCTTCGTCGTGGTGGACGAGCTCATGCGCACGAACGTCGAAGGCGTCTATGCCATCGGCGACTGCGCCGGCCGTCAGCTCCTGGCCCACAAGGCGAGTCACGAGGGCATCACCTGCGTCGAGCACATCGCGGGGCAGGGGCACGGCACGGTGGACTACGGCAACGTCCCCGCGTGCACCTACTGCAACCCGGAGGTGGCGTCGGTGGGCCTCACCGAGGCGCAGGCCAGGGAGCAGGGGCTCGACATCGAAGTGGGCAAGTTTCCCTGGGTGGGTGTCGGGCGCGCCGTGGCCGCCGGCCACACCGACGGCTTCATCAAGGTCATCCGGGACAAGAAGTACTCGGAGATCGTGGGCGCCCACATCGTGGGACCCCACGCCACCGAGCTGATCGCCGAGTTCGTGGTGGGCCGCCACCTGGAGTCCACCGTGGAGGAGATGGAGAAGGCCATGCATCCCCACCCGACCCTCTCCGAGGGGGTCGCCGAAGGAGCCCTGACGGCGCTCGGCCGGCCGATCCACATCTAGATGGCGACGCCTGTCGCGGGCAGCGTTCCTTCCTCGGCGGCCTTCTAGCATGGCGCTCTCGGGAAACCGCGGCGCCGTGGCCTCGTCCCCCGATGTGGGGCCGTCGTCGACCGAGCGCCCGTGGAACGAGGACGAGGAGCGGGCGCTGCGGGTGTGGATCACGCTCGCGCGCGCCTACATGTCGTTCTCCAGGGTGATGGCCGGCAAGGTCTCCGAGTACGGTCTCACCACACCCCAGTTCGGGGTGCTGGAAGCCCTCCACCACCTGGGTCCGTTGTCCCTGGGCGAGCTGGCCGACAAGCTCCTGGTCACCGGCGGGAACGTCACCTACGTGATGGACCGCCTCGAGGAGCAGGGCCTGGTGCGCCGCCAGCGCTCCGAGACGGACCGCCGCGTGATCCTGGCGCGGCTGACCCCGGAAGGGAGCCGGCTCGTGAGCGGCGTGTTCCCCGGCCACGCCGCCTTCGTCGCCGATCTCTGCTCGGAGCTCGAGCCCGACGAGCAGGACGAGCTGCGAAGGCTGCTCAAGAAGCTGGGAAAGGGCGTGCAGGCCCGCGGCGCCGAGCTCCGCGACCCGGGCGCCGACGCCTCCGGATGACGGCCCGAGGCCCCGGCGAGCGAGCGCTCGCCGGGGCCCCGGGGAAGTCCGTCGTGTCGCCCCGCCGGGTCAGGCCGTCGGAGCCGCCTCCGCAGCGGGAGCCGCCAGCTCGGGCTCCTCGACCCCCCGGATCCTCAGCACGCGTACCAGCGCCTCGCCGACCTTGTTGTTCGGCGTGGAGGCGCCCGCGGTGATGCCCAGCGTGAAGGGCCCCTCCGGCAGCCAGCTCTCCTCCACCACCTCGGGCGTGTCCGCGGCCAGCTCCGGCTTGTGCCGGATGGTGCCCGCCGCCGGGTCGATGCACGCCGCGTCCTCGATGTGGTACGTCCGCGTGTGCTGCCGGCAGAGGTGGGCGAGGTGGTTCGTGTTGGAGGAGTTGTAGCCCCCCACCACGATCATGACGTCCGGCGGATCCTCCATCATCTCGGCCACGGCGTCCTGCCGCTCCTGGGTGGCCGAGCAGAGGGTGTCGAACGCGCGGAAGCAGGTCCCGGCGTGCTCCTCGCCCCATCGATCCTTCATGCCTTCGCGGATGACGCCACCGATGAGCAGGGACTCGCCGGCCAGCATGGTGGTCTGGTTGGCCATGCCGACCTTCTCGAGATCCCGGTCGGGATCGAAGCCGGGCGAAGCCTTCAAGGCGAACCGGTCCAGGAACTCCTCCCGTGAGATGTGGCCCGGCCGCCGCGCCACGTAGTCGGCCACCACCCGCGCCTCCTCCATGCCGCGCACGATGAGGTACTTCCCCCCCTGGTGCTTGCCCACCTGGGAGGCGGTGGCGCGGCTCTCCTCGTGCTTGTGCTTGCCGTGGATGATGGCCGTGTAGCCGTCACGGGCGTACTGCTCCACGCGCTTCCACACCACCAGGACCGAGCCGCACGTGGTGTCCACCAGCACGCAGCCGATGGCCTTGAGCGCCTCGAAGTCCTCCAGCGTCACGCCGAAGGCGGGGAGGATGACCACGTGGTCGGCCGTGACGCGGGAGAAGTCGAAGCTTCCGTCCTCGGCCGGCCGGATGAAGTCGATGCCCATCTCCTGCATCCGGCGGTTCACGTGGGGGTTGTGGATGATCTCGCCCACCAGCCACGTCTTGCGGTCCGGGAACTTGCGCCGGGTCTCGTAGGCGTAGTCCACCGCCCTGTCCACGCCGTAGCAGAAGCCGAACTGGTTGGCCAGGCGCACGGTGACGTCGCCCAGGGTGTCCTCGTAGCCCCGGGAGCGGATGCGCTCGACCAGGGCCGAGTGGTATTCGGCCTCGATGAGGGGCCGGACCTCGTTCTTGAGGCCGAACCCCTTCCGGAAATAGGTCTCTTCCATCCCGTCGTCCCGTTGGAAGAAGCGGCCGGCATGAAGGCGGCGGCCGCCGAAGGCTCGAGCGAACGAAGCGGCCAGGGTCCGCGCCCGCGCCGCCGGCATGTGGGACACCGCCCCCTTCGGGGGGTTCCGGACCCGGCTTCCGCTGCCCGGGTAGGGAGGTCATGCTCGCCCGCCTCGCGCTCTTGTTCGTCATCGTCCCCATCATCGAGCTGATCGTCCTGATCCAGCTCGGCCAGGCGGTGGGCTTCTGGCCGACCCTGGCGCTGGTGGTGGGCACGGGCGTGCTGGGCGCGGCGCTGGCCGGCTATGGCGCCGACGAGGCGCGGCTGATCGCCGGGCTGCGGTCGAACCGGATTGCCGAGGTGCTGGGCTATCCCGGCCGCGCGGCGATGGCGCATCGCGACGACATGGTGGTGTGGGGGAGCTGATGGATACCTCTGTGACCGACGTCCCGGCTCTGATCCGCGAGATCGGCGGCCGGGCGCGCGCCGCCGCGGCCGAGCTGGCGGCGCCGGCCGAGGGCGTCACCCTGGCGGAGGAGATCCGCGGTCTCCTCGCCCGCCTGCGGGACGCCGACGGCGCCGACTGGGCGGGACGGGAGGCTGAGCTCGGCAGGCTGCGGCAGGCGCTCGATGACGCGTCGGCGGGCCGAGGTTCATGTTGGTTCCTGCTCGGCGAACCCGGCTCGGGCAAGACGCGTCTGGCATGCGAACTGCTCGATGACGCGCGAGCCCGCGGGGTGCCGGTGGCGGCGGGGGGCGTCCCTCGCACCAGCGCCAGGTACCTCCGCTCCACCTCCCGCTGCCTGATCGCCTCCACTAGGGCCGCCTGGGTGGCGTCGTCCTTCGCTACCAGCAGGAGTCCGGAGGTCTCCTTGTCCAGACGATGGACGATCCCGGGACGTATCGAGCCCTGCTGCGACAAGGTGCCACCCAGCGCCAAGAGCGCGTTCAC
>JAHWKH010000024.1 GCA_019347995.1 Gemmatimonadota bacterium
AAGTTCTCGTTCTCCGTCTCCTCGAAGGGGATGGGGAAGTTCACGTCGCTGCCGTACGTGCCGCCCTTGAAGTAGTCCCCCGTCGGGAAGACCTGATCCTGGGAACGCCCATACTGGCGGATGGCCCGCTCGAACGTCTTCGTGGTCGTGGAAGGCCCGCAATCTTCGGCGTGCCTCGTCTTGCGATTCCGTTCGAGGACACGTAATGAGACCGTCCGCGAGGGGACCATCATCCGGATCGATGCGTATGTCCCTCGTCGACCATACCCGTCCTGCCGCCCGACGACACGGAGCCCGCATCCCCATGCTCTCGAGCCCGCTGCCCCGATCCCTCGTCCTCGCCTCCCTCGTGCTCCTCTCCGGGTGCGGCATCGGGCGCGCCGCGAGCGAGCCGCCGTCCCCCGCCGCGGGACCCCGGGGGGAGGGGGGGCGGGAAGGCGGTCCGGAGGGGCCGGCTCCCTATGCGGAGGTGGTCCCGAGCGACGCGGTGAGCCGGGAGGGCCTCTTCGACGCCCACCGCGTCGGCGACGACCTCTTCTTCGAGATCCCCGACAGCGTGCTCGGCCGGGAGATGCTGCTCCTGGGGAGGGCCGTGGCGTCCACGACCCAGAGCCAGTCGGGCTTCTTCGGTGGCGGGCCGCGCCTCATCGTCCAGTGGGAGCGGCAGGGGAACCGGGTGATCCTGCGGCAGAAGGAGTACGTGGCGCGCGCCGACACGGGCGCCGCGATCTGGCGGCAGGTCTCCGGCATGCGACAGGGACCCGTCCTCGGCGCCTTCGACGTCGAGGCGTGGGGCCCGGACAGCGCGGCCGTGGTGGACGTGACGGCCCTGTTCACCTCCACGAACCGTCCCTTCGGCAGCCTCGAGAACGTGGAGGGCGACCGGAGCTGGATCGAGCACGTGGCCGCCTTCCCGCGCAACGTGGAGGTGGAGGCCACGCAGACGGGACGCCCGCCCTCGTCGGGGCGCCCGGCGAGTGGCCCCAACGGGCCCGGAGCCCGCGGCGAGGAGCTGGCCACCCAGAGGATGCACTGGAGCATGGTGCTGCTCCCCGACGAACCGATGCGGCCACGGCTCGAGGACGCGCGGGTGGGCTTCATCGCCAGCGAGCACACCACGTACGACACGCCCGAGCACGGCTCCCTCGAGCGCAGCTACATCCACCGCTTCCGGCTCGAGCCGTCCGATAGCGCGGCCTTCCGCCGCGGCGAGCTCGTGGAGCCGGTCGAGCCCATCGTCTACTGGATCGATCCGGCCACGCCCGACTGGCTCAAGCCGTGGGTCGACCGGGGCGTGGAGGTCTGGAACGAGGCGTTCGAGGAGGCCGGGTTCCGCGACGCGATCCGCGCCGAGGTGGCCCCGGTGAGCGAGGACTGGTCGCTCTACGACGCGCGACGCTCGGTCATCTACTGGCGTCCCTCCACCGTGGCCAACGCCACCGGCGGCCAGGTAGTGGACCCTCGCTCGGGCGAGATCCTCAAGGGCGAGGTGAACATGTACCACAACGTGCAGAACCTGCTGCGCGACTGGTACTTCACCCAGGTGGCGCCGCTGGATCCCCGCGCACGGGAGCTCCCGCTTCCCGACTCCCTCATGGGGCGACTGGTGGAGTACGTGGTCACACACGAGATCGGCCACTCCATCGGATTCCCGCACAACATGAAGGCGAGCGCCATGTATCCCGCGGATTCGATCCGCTCGGAGAGCTTCCTCCGGCGCATGGGCGGGCACGTGGCGACGCTCATGGACTATTCGCGCTTCAACTACGTGGCCCAGCCGGAGGACGGCATTCCGCCGGAGCTGCTCGTGCCGCGGATCGGTCCCTACGACCGCTTCGCCGTCATGTGGGGCTACCGCCCCATCCTCGAGGCCGACACGCCCGAGGAGGAGCGCGCGGTGCTCGACCGCTGGGCGCGGATGCAGGACACCATCCCGTGGCTGCGCTTCACCACCGACGACAGCCCCAACGACCCCTACGACCTCACCGAGGCCGTGGGCGACGCCGACGCCGTGCGGTCGAACACCCTCGGGCTCCGGAACCTCCAGCGCGTCATGGACATGCTCGTGGACGTGGCGGAGCGCCCCGGCGAGGACTACGAGCTGCTGGAGGACCTCTACGGGAGCGCTGTGAGCCAGTGGAGCCGCTACATGGGTCACGTCGCCGCGGTGGTGGGGGGCGCGGAGACCCAGGAACGCTACGGGACCGGCGCGCGCTTCACACCGCTGCCCCGTGCTCCCCAGGAGGAGGCCGTCCGCGTCCTCAACGAGCGCGCGTTCGCGACGCCGGAGATGCTGGTCGACCACGAGATCCTGCGGCGTATCGAGGCCGCGGGCGCCGTGCCGCGCATCCGCACGGCCCAGAAGCGCGTGCTCGGCACGCTGCTGGACGCGTCGCGGCTGAACCGGATGGTCGAATACGAGGCGCTCGCCGCCGATGCCGCCGACGTCTATTCCGTGGCCGAGCTGATGGAGGACGTGCGCGCCGGCGTCTGGGACGAGCTCGGCGACGCCCGGGTGGCCGTCGACGTCTACCGCCGCAACCTCCAGCGGGCGTATCTGGAGGTGGTGGACGCCGAGCTGAACCCACCCGAGCGGGAGGGCCCGCCACCGCCTTTCGGCGGGAACGCCGAGCCGGCGTACGCGTCCGACGTGCGTCCGGTGCTACGCGGCGAGCTGCGGGAGCTGGACCGACAGGCCGGAGCCGCCCTGCCCCGAGCCGCCGACCGCATGACGCGCCTGCACCTCGAGGACGTACGGGCGGAGATCGAGCGGATCCTCGATCCCGGCGGGTGAAGTCGCCGGAGCCGGGCCTGGCACACCGGTTGCTTCCATCGGGTCCAGGAGCGCCCGCTCCCGCCGGTCGGTATTCGACACCGCCGGGTCACAGCGCCGGAGGATCCGCCATGGCCATGCTCGCCCTCTCCCGCGACGACGTCGCGCTTCCACCCGGAACGTTCGACATCAGGGGCTGGGAGGTCCGCACCGAGCCCGACGACGAATCGGCGGGTCGCGTCGAGGACCTCCTCGTGAAGCCCGGGGGAGCGCCCCGCTACCTCGTGGTGGCGCTGCGCCATGGCGACATGGGCCACCTTCTCGTGCCCCTCTCCCGGGCGTGGGCCGATCCTTCCCGCAAGGTGGTCTGGGTCAGCGCCCTCACGCGTGACGCCCTTGCCGCGATGCCGCGCTACGGTGGAGACCCGTCCCTCGTCACGCCGGAGATGGAGGCGCGCCTCCTCGAAGAGTACCGCAGGGGCGAGCCCACGACTCCCGACCCTCCTTCTCCCGACGCCGGGCTCGTGCGACTCGGCGACCTCGACGAATACCGGGTGGCGAAGGGCAGTGCCGATCCACGCAGCTGGACCGTGGTCGGGGGTGACGGAGATAAGATGGGGACGGTGGTCGACCTCATCGTGGACCGAGCGGATCTGAAGACCCGCTACCTGGACTGCGACGTGAACGAGGACCGCCTCGAGCTGGAGCGCCTCGACCGGCACGTGCTCATCCCCGTCGAGCACGCGCGGCTGGACCACGACGAGCGCCGGGTGGTCGTGGCCGGCCTCTTCGGGCGCGACATGGGCCGCTATCCCATGCACACGGGCCTTCCCCTCGTCGAGGAGGCCGAGAGGGAGCTCGCGGCGTGGTACGAGCGGCCGGCGGACACCGCCGACCGGGACAACGACTGGGCCGAGCGCGCCGCGCGCCGATTCTTCGGAAGTCCCTCCCGCGCCGCGCGCAGGGAGGGCGCGCGATCCCCGGCAGGCTCGGAGCCGGACGAGGAGCCCAGGCGGATCCCGGAGGGCGGGGCCGCACGCGTGCGGCTCCCCGAGGAGGGCGAGGTGCGCATCCGCGTCAGCGGCGACGACATCGTCATCGAGCGGGACCGGAGCGGATCCGATGGCTGAGATCGAGATCGAGCGCAAGCCGCCGCGGCGCACCGGCATGTGGATCGCCGTGGTCCTGGGACTGATCGTGCTGGCGGGCGCGGCCTGGTACTACCTGGCCGGCCCGGGCGTCGCGGAGCGTGAGGGGCCCGCCGTCGGAGACACGGCGGACGTGATGACGCCCATGCCACCGTCTCCGCTCCCCTCCCTGCCCGGCGACACCGGTGCCCCGTACGACACGGTGGGCGGGAGCGTGGCGGACACGGGAGGCGCCGCCCGGTAGCCGGGACCCGACCGAGCAGGCTCCAAGGCGGCCGGGCCCGCTACTCGCTCCGCAGCACCCGCGTCGGGTCCACGCGGATCGCCCGCCAGGCGGGCAGGGCCGTGGCGAGCGCCGCCACCGCTCCCAGGAAGCCGGCGACGGAGCCCAGCGTCAGCGGGTCCCGGGGGGGCACCTCCCACAGCAGGGAGGAGAGTAGCCCCGAGGCCATGGCGGCTCCGGCCACGCCGGCTACGACCCCCAGAGCGACCGGGGCCATCCCCTGGACCATCGCCGATCGCAGCACGCGGGCCCGGGAAGCCCCCAGCGCCAGTCGAACGCCGAACTCCGGGGTCCGGCGCGCGACCGTGTAGGCGGTGACGCCGTACACGCCCACCACGCCCAGGGCGAGCGCCACGAGCCCGAATCCCGCCAGCAGCGCGGTCACCAGGCGACGGTTGCCGGCCGACCGTGCCACCACCCGCTCCATGGTGTCCAGCGACGATACAGGCGCGTCGGGGTCCACCTCCCAGACGGCCTCGCGCACCAGGGGCAGGAGGGGTTCGGGCGCTTCGGCCGTGCGGGCGACGATCCAGAAGGAGACGGCGCCCCAGCGGTACTGCTCGGGTGTCAGGTACAGCTCCGGGCGGACGTCCCGGTCGAGGCCGTGTTGACGGACGTCCCCCACCACGCCGACCACACGGACCGGCTCGGCCGTGGGGGAGAAGAACCGGAGCTCCTTGCCCAACGCGTCGCCACCGGGCCAGTAGCGTTCGGCGAGCGTCCGATTCACCACGGCCACCGCCTCGGCGCCCGCGTCGTCGCCTGCGTTGAGGGTGCGCCCGGCGACCAGCGGAATGCCCATGACCTCCACGTAGCCCGGGGTGACCACCCTGAAGTTGATGGAAGGCGGCGCCTCCCCCTCGACCACGGGATGGTCCTCGAGGTGCGTGGGGAAGCTCCAGTTGCCGTACGTGGTCGGCAGGAGCTGGATGCCGCCGACGGCGGTGACACCGGGGAGGGCCCCGACCCGATCCATGACCTGCCGGTAGTACTCCCGGTAGGCCGGGGCGTCCGGGTAGCGCGAGGGCGGGGGTAGGGGTCGGAACACCACCAACCCTTCGGCTCGAAAGCCGGGGTCGACGTCGTAGAGGGCCGCGAGCGAGCGGAGCATGAGCCCCGATGCGGCCACCACCACGACGGCCAGGGCGATCTCGGCCCCGACCAGCCAGCGGCTGACACCCTGGTGGCCGCCCAGGGAGCCCCGTCCGCCTCCGCGGATGGCGGCCGCCGTCCCGCGCCCCGCGGCGCGGAAGGCCGGAGCCGTTCCGAACAGGACGGACGCCAGGAGTGCCGCGCCCGCGGCGAAGGCCAGCACCGCACCGTCCACGCCGACGTCACCCCCCCGCGGAAGGGTGGGCGGCGCCCGCCGCGCGAGCTGGTCGACGGCCGCCGCCGCCAGGGCCACGCCCCCGAGGGCGCCCGCCGTACCCAGCAGCAGCGACTCCGCCAGGAGCTGCCGGGCGAGTCGCCCGCGGCCGGCGCCCATCGCCACACGCACGGCCAGGTCGCGCTCCCGGGCTTCCCCCCGGGCCAGCAGGAGGTTGGCCACGTTCGCGCACGCCATCAGGAGGACGAGCCCCACGACTCCCAGCAGGATCCAGAGGGTGGCGGAGACGTCGGCCACCTGGTGCGCGTGGAGGGGCTCGACCGTGGCGCCGCGCACGTCGTCCTCGGCGAACTGGTTCCAGCCGGCACGGCTGAGCTCCCCGGCGACCCCGCGAAGCTGCTCCGTGGCCAGCTCGGCCGTCGCGCCCTCGGTGAGCCGACCGACGCGCCAGTTGATGTACAACGTGTTGTCCTCGCTCAGCGAGAGCGACGGGTCCACGGGGAGGGGCGTCCACGCCTGCGGCGCGTCGCCCCCGAAGCTCACGGGGCGGAATCCCTCGCCCATCACGCCGACGATCCGGTGGCGGGTGTGGTCGCCACCCGCCAGGTCCACGGTCCGGCCCACGACGGCGGGATCCGCCGCGAAGCGGTTCCGCCAGACATCGTGCCCCAGGATCACGACGTCGTTCCGCCCCGGTATGCCGTCCTCCGGCCGGAAGCCGCGGCCCAGGGCGGGCCGGACCCCCAGCACGTCGAGGTGGTTGGCCGTGACGCGCGAGACCATCAGCTCCTCGGGCTCGCCGTCGCCGGTCAGCACATACGTCCAGTTCGTGACGCCCGAGACGTCCTCCAGCGCGACGACCGCCTCTCCCACGCGCCCCACCATCGCGGTGTTGAAGGTCACCTGCGGCCACACGGTCACCAGCCGGTCGGGCTCGTGGTAGGGCAGCGGACGGAGCAGCACCGCGTTCACGACGCTGAAGACCGCCGCGTTGGCCCCGATGCCCAGCGCCAGCGTCCCCACCGCCAGCGCCGCGAACCCGGGGCTGCGCCTGAGGGAGCGCAGCGCCTGCCGAAGATCCTGGAGCCACGCGTCGGCCGGTCCTCCACCTCCGGATCCGGCCAGGTGAGCCATCCATTCCAACGGAGCGTGGAGGGCCACGTCGGCCAGCGCTCCCACCCACACCCGGAGCCGCCCCGTGCGGGACCGGCCCGCCTCGTTCAGCCGATCCTCCAGGAGGCCCGCCATGTCCTCACCGAACTCCCGGCGGAAGTCGGAGGGGAACGCCCTGAGCAGGAGCCGATAACAACGCAGGCTCCGCGGGGCGCGCTTCACGCCGGCTCCAGGATGTCGACCTTGCGCGCGTGCTGCACCAGCCCGGCCAGCCGCGCGGCGTCGGCGCGTGCCACCGCCCGGCCCAGGTCGGTGAGGCGGAAATAGCGTCGCCGCGGGTCCGCCTGCGCCTCGTCCGGCGGCACCGGCGCTTCCTCCAGGAGCCCTCGTGCCGACAGATCGCGGATGCGCCGGTAGAGGTTCGCGGGAAAGATCCGCAGGACCGTGCCGTCGCGGTCCTCGATGGCCTTGACGATGCGGTAACCGTGGGCGGCACCTTCCCCGGCCAGCACGAGCAGGATGCGGAGCTCGAGGGGGTGGAGGGGCAGGTGGGACGAGACGGTGTCGGGCTCGGACGTGGCCATGCGGTGGCTCCCGATGGTGTCGTCGTAGTGTCGTTGTGACGCTACTGTCGCTGAGACACTATTCCGGGTCCGAGGGTTGCCTGACTCCACGGTCCCGCCGCCGGCCCGATTCTGGCAAGGGTCGAGGGTGGCCGACACCGGCGTTCACCGGTCGGCCCGATCCCCACCCGCGGCGAAGGACTTCCCATGGCGAGCGAGCACGTGACGGAATGGCTGAAGGAGCGCAAGCCCAAGGCGACGGTGCGCTACCACGGTCCCGACGACGACGACATC
Source organism: Gemmatimonadota bacterium (assembly GCA_019347995.1). The sequence goes on from JAHWKH010000024.1 coordinate 7,502, forward strand.
CACCGCTGGGAGCTGGTCTTCCCCGGCGACGCGCCGCCGTTCCACCTGGGCGTGCCCGAGGAGGTCCTCGACAACGCGGGCATCCTGGCGGAGCGTCTCATGGAGCTCGAGAACCAGGGATGGCTCGACGAGGCCGGCGAGCAGGAGCACCTGGTCTACCTCCACCCCATGGAGATCGCCAGGGGGCCTTCGGTCTGGGAGTAGCGACCGGGGCGTCGATGGGCTGCCGCGGGGAGGCCGCCGCCGCGCCTCAGTCCCCGGCCGCCACCTTTTCCAGCTCCTGCAGGGTCTGACGGAGTGCGCGGAAACGCGCCCGTCCGAGCCGCTCGGCCCAGCGGGCCTCCAGCGTCTCGAGGGCGGTGCGTCCCTCCCGCACCAGGGTCTCCCCCGAGGACGTGAGGCGCACCTTGCGGGCTCTCCCGTCCTGGGGATCCTGCTTCCTCTCGACGTAGCCGGCGCGCTCGAGGTCGGCCACGAGCTGCCCGGACGCCTGGCGACTCATGCCGAGCTCGCGAGCGAGCGCCGCGGCGCGGGCGCCCTCGGGGCCGAGGCGGACCAGAAGCCTCCACGCCGCGGGAGTGACTTCCGGACCCCCTGCCTGCGAAAGCGCGCCGCCCGCCGCTCTACCTACCGAGCGGTAGACTTCGAGCAGCAGGCGGCTCAACGGGTCGAACGGGTCTCTGCCGGACGTGGAGACGTCCGGCCCGGGACAGTGCGGTGAGGGTACCCTGGCCGCTTCCATAGGCAGGAAAACTCCGGAAGGGGGGACGGGAAGGCGGTGGCAGATTAGGCTCAGATGGTGGACCTGTCCAGCCCCTGCCGAGGTACAAGCCCGATCGTTCCCGATTCCCCGGACGAAATCGAGGTCCCCCGCCATGCCCCCTCGCCCGACCGCCGCGCTCATCGTTCTCCTGGCGGCGCAGCCCCTGGCGGCCCAGGCGCCGCCGATGCCCACGGCCGACGAAGCCGCGGCCGCCGCGGCCAGCATCACCCGGGAGGACGTGCGCCTGCGCATCGGCGTCATCGCCCACGATTCCATGCGCGGGCGCGCCACTCCCAGCCCCGGCCTGGACGCCACCGCGAGGTGGATGGCCGACGAGATGCGGCGCGTGGGCCTCCTCCCGGGCGGCGACGAAGGCGGCTTCATCCAGCGCTACGCCATCGAGACCGTGGCCCTCGACGTCCAGGCCGGAGGCGAAGGGCTCGTCGCCGGTCGCGACCTGTTGCCCACGTACCCGCCCTATCTGCCGGCCGACCTCGGCGTCGAGGCCGGCGTGGTGGTGGTGAGTGGCTCCGCCGGGGCCGCGGGCGGGCTGCGCGGCGCCGACGTGGAAGGAAGGGTGGTGATCGTGGCAGCCCCCTCCACCTCCGACGCGTCCCGAGACCGCGCGACCCTCCAGCTCGTGCAGGCGCTCCTGGCCCTGGAGCCGGCGGCGCTCCTGGTCGCCACGGACGCCGGCGACGGCGGCTGGCGGGCCGCCGCCGAGGGGTACGCGGACCGCCGCTGGCCGCGCGTCGGCGACGCCCCCGGGCTGCCCGTCTTCAACGTGCGCGACAGATCGCTGGCGAGGGCGCTGCCCGACGCGGTGGATCTCGAGGCCCTGCGGGCGGCGCGCGGAGGGGCCGTGACCGTACGCGCTCTCCCTGGCCGATCCCTGCGCCTCGGCCCCACGCTCCGGGTGGTGGAGGGGGCCACGGCGCCCAACGTGGTGGGCATCCTGCCGGGCAGCGACCCTGCCCTCCGGGATCAGCACATCGTCTTCAGCGCCCACATGGACCACGTGGGCGTGGGTGCTCCCGACGCCACCGGCGACAGCATCTTCAACGGCGCCGACGACGACGCCTCGGGCACCGCCACCGTGGTGGAGCTGGCCGAAGCCTTCGCCTCCCTCGAGCCGCGACCGCGTCGCTCCATCATCTTCCTGGGCGTGAGCGGCGAGGAGGAGGGTCTCTGGGGGAGCGACTACTTCGCTCGCCACGCCCCGGTGCCGACCGAGGCCATCGTGGCCAACATCAACATCGACATGATCGGGCGGAACTGGCCCGACACCATCGTGGCCATCGGCCGGGAGCACTCGGACCTCGGGGCCACGCTGGACCGGGTGAACGCCGACCATCCCGAGCTGGGGCTGGCCGTCATCGACGATCCGTGGCCGGAGGAGAGCTTCTACACGCGCTCGGACCACTTCAACTTCGCCCGTCGCGGCGTCCCGGTCCTGTTCTTCTTCAGCGGCACGCACGAGGACTACCACCGGCCCAGCGACGAGGTCGAGCTCATCGACGCTGAGAAGACGGCGCGCATCGGGAGGCTCCTGTTCTGGCTCGGGCTCGAGGTCGCCAACGCCCCGGCACCCCCGCGCTGGGATCCCGAGAGCTACCGGCGCATCGTCCAGGGTGCGGGCGGGTGAGCGGAGGAGAGGATCCTCCGGACACGCTCGACCTCATGCGCGGGTGGGATGGAGCCGCGGTCGTCGTGCGCCACGACGAGCCGACGGGCACGTGGATGTTCGTGGCGCTCCACGACGACACGCTGGGCCGCCCCACCGGGGGCTGCCGGATGAAGGTCTACGGATCGCCGGGGGAGGGGCTGCGCGACGCCCAGCGGCTGGCCGCCGGGATGACGCGGAAGTGGGCCGCCATCGACCTTCCGTTCGGCGGCGGGAAGGCGGTGCTGGCGGTGCCGCGACTCCTGGAAGGACGGGAGCGCGAGGGCCTGCTGCGGCGCTTCGCAGGACTCCTGGATTCCCTCCATGGCGCGTGCGGCACCGGCGAGGATCTCGGCACCTCTCCGGCCGACATGCACTTCCTCGCCGGTCTCACCGAGCACGTCATGGGAGCCGATCCCGTAACCGGTGAGCCCATCGACCCGGGACCGTGGACGGCGCTGGGGGTCTTCCACGGCATGCGCGCGGCCCTCGATGCGCGTACGGGCAGCGCGTCGCTCGAGGGACGGCGGGTGCTGGTGGAGGGCGTGGGGGACGTGGGAGCTCCCCTGGCGCGCATGGTGGCGGAGGAGGGAGGGCGGCTCCTCCTCGCCGACCTGCGCCCGGAGCGGGCCCGCTCCGTGGCCGAGGCGCTGGGCGGCCGGGTGGTGTCCCCTTCCGACGTGATCGGCACCGAATGCGACGTGTACGCCCCGTGCGCCGTGGGGGCCACTCTGACGCGGGAGAGCATTCCGCGCCTCCGGTGCCTCGTGGTGGCGGGCTCGGCCAACAACCAGCTCGAGCGCGCCGAGGACGCGGACCGGCTGCACGAGCGCGGCATCCTGTACGCTCCCGACTACGTGGCGAACGCCGGGGGAGCCATGGCGTTCGGCCTCGTCATGCTCGGCGAGCGCGACGAGGAGGTGCTGCGGCGGCGGGTCACGGGCCTGGGAGATGCGCTCGCGGACATCTTCCGGGAGGCGGAAGAGGAGGAGGAATCGCCGCTGACCGCCGCCCGGCGGCGGGTCGAACGGGTCCTCGGCCGCGCTCGCGAAGCCCGGCGATCGCAGGCGGGAGGGCGGGCGGGCTGAACCCTCGGAAATCCGTGCGCACCCTCGAAAAAAAATGCCCGGGTCGACAGGAGGCGCCGACCCGGGCAAGTTTACCCGCCGTGGGTGTATGACAGCTTCGGTGGGTCAGTTCATCGCTTCGCCGCCGGCCGGGAAGAGCTCGAAGCAGTCTTCCAGGCCCAGGGCGTAGAGGAGCTGCCAGGTGCGGTGGGGCAGAGCCCGCAGCCACACCTTTCGATCGGTCTCCTGCGCCATCTGCTGGGCGGTGAGGAGGAGCGTGAGCCCGCCGAGGTCCACCGGCGCGCTGTCGGTGAAGTCGATCACGACGTCGGCGGCCGGCTCCAGCAACGGGGCGCCGCCGGCACTCACATTCTTGGATCTCATGTCCCCTCCTCGTCCCGGGAAGCAGGCCTTCCGTGCGAGACTTCGGAGCCTAGGAGATCAAGACCCGTGCCATCCTTTTCGGCCCTCTGGCACGAACGTTCCACCCAGGATGGCCACACGCAGGATGCATGCACCGGAGGTTCAGCCATGAGAGCGTTTCGCCTTCTTCCCGTCCTCGTCCTGGCGGCTGCCGCTCTGGCCCCCGCCGCCCTCGGCGGGCAGGAGCCCGGTACGATCGACGCCTACCATCGCGCGGTCGGCGACCACTTCCGGGTGTCCCCTCAGGAGGTCACCGTCCTCTCGGACTACAGGCTCGGGCCCGACGAGGTCCCGGTGGTGCTCTTCCTCGCCGCGCGGGGCGGCATCTCGCCCGACGCCGTGGTGGCCCTCCGGCGGAGCGGCCGGGGGTGGGCCGACATCGCCGGGCGCTACGGCGTCGGCGGCGACGACTTCCACGTGTCCTTCCAGAGTGGATCTCCAGGCTCGCTGGCGGGCGTCCACGCGCGCTTCGAGTCCACGCCGGCGGGAAGCTGGGACGGCATGGCCCTGAGCGACGACGAGATCGTGGGCCTGGTGAACGTGCAGGTCCTGTCCGAGGCCGCCGGCGTCAGCCCGGCGCGGGTACAGGCCGCCCGGGACCGGGCGGGCTCCTACGCGGCCGCGTTCCGCGCGCTTCTCCGGGGTGACTGAGGTCGGCTCGCCGGCTTCCCGCCGCACGGCAGAAGCCCGCTTCGTCCCGCTGCCGGCGTGGCGCGAGCTTCCCGAGGACGAGATGGTGGCCCGCTCGAGGGCCTTCCTGGAGCACGCGCGGCGCCGGCGGACGGTGCGGGACTTCTCGTCGCGCGCCGTGCCACGGGAGATCATCGAGAGCGCCATCCTCGCCGCGGGCACCGCGCCCAACGGCGCCAATCGCCAGCCCTGGCACTTCGTGGCGGTGGGGCGCGACGATGGCCTGCGGCGTCGCCTGCGCGAGGCGGCCGAGGAGGAGGAGCGGCGCTTCTACAGCGAGCGGGCGCCGCAGGACTGGCTGGAGGCCCTGGAGCATCTGGGGACCGACGAGCACAAGCCGTTCCTGGAGACGGCTCCCTGGCTCATCGCGGTCTTCGCCGAGAGCTGGGAGCGCGGCCCCGACGGCGTGAAGCGCAAGAACTACTACGTCACCGAGTCGGTGGGCATCGCCACGGGCATCCTGATCATGGCGCTGCACGAGGCCGGCCTCGTCTCCCTGACCCACACGCCGTCGCCCATGGGCTTCCTCAACGAGGTCCTGGGCAGGCCCGAGAACGAGCGGCCCTTCCTGCTCCTTGTCGTGGGCTATCCGGCCGAGGGAGCCACCGTCCCGGACATCGAGAAGAAGCGGCTCGACGACGTGGCCACCTTCCTGCCGTGAGCCGGGACCCGGCCCCCGACCTCAGCCCCGCGGGCATCCGCGTCTTCACCAAGGCGCTGCTGCGCGATCTCCAGGCGCTGGAGCGCATGCTGCGGGCGGGCCTCATCGAGTCGGGCGTGCGCCGCTTCGGCGCCGAGCAGGAGATGTTCCTGGTGGACGCCGGCTTCCGGCCCGCGCCTGTGGGCGTGGAGGTGCTGCGGCGGCTGGACGGCAAGGGGCCGTTCACCACCGAGCTGGCGCGTTTCAACCTGGAAGCCAACCTCGAGCCCGTGACGCTGGGAGGCGACTGCTTCTCGAGCGTCGAGCGTCGCATCAGCGAGCTGCTGGACCTGGTGCGCGAGGCTGCCGCCGCGGAGGGCGACCTCCGATACGTGGCGAACATCGCCGGAATGCAACACATCGCCTCGATTCCGGAATTCCCGATGGAGACGTACGATCTCCTGCTGGACATCATGTTGCGGGCACCGTTTCTGACCGCCAAACTCGCGATGCCACATATCCGCGCGACCGACGACGGCGTCGGTGCTATTGCCAACATGTCCTCGGTTCATGGTCATT
>JAHWKH010000250.1 GCA_019347995.1 Gemmatimonadota bacterium
GCACCGAGAACAGCACCGTGGGCTGGTGCGCCTCGATCGTCGCGAGCGTCTTGTCCGGCGTCGGTCGGCCGGTCATCTGCACAGCCGTCGCGCCGACGTACAGGGGGAACGACAGGCCGTTGCCCAGCCCGTAGGCGTGGAACAGCGGCAGCACAGCGAGGCAGACCTCATGGCCGGGCCGCGCCTCGGTGTCCCAGAGCCGGTTCATGTGCGCGTTGCTGACCAGGTTGCGGTGGGTGAGCCGCGCGCCCTTGGACAGCCCCGACGTGCCGCCGGTGTACTGCAGCAGCGCGATGTCGGTCGCCGGGTCGGAGCCGACGAGCCGGGCCGCCGCGCCATCCTGCGGCGGATCGCGGCCCGCACCGACGATCCCTACGTGATCCTGTGGCGCTCCGGGTACGTCGCGCCGGACCGCTACGAGGCGCTGGAGGAAGGCCTCATGAGCGCCCTGGCGTCCGTGCTCAGGGAGGTCACGGCCGAAGCCCGGGGCATGGACCTCCTGCTCCTCCAGCGTGGAGACACCGTGCGCGAGGACGGCCGTCCGTGAGGCTGGAGGTCACGGCTCTGGGCACCCGGTTCCGCAACCCGGTCCTCCTGGCGGCGGGGACGTGCGGCTTCGGCCGGGAGCTGGCGGGCGTGGCGGACCTGTCCGCCCTGGGCGGCTTCGTCACCAAGTCGGTCACGCTGGAGCCGCGGGCGGGGAACCCGGCGCCCCGGGTGGCCGAGTCGGGTGACGCCATGCTCAACTCGGTGGGCCTCGCCAACCCCGGGCTGCAGGCGGTCCGCAGAGACCACCTCCCGTGGATCCGGGACCACGGCGAAGGCTGCCGCGTGTTCGTCAGCGTCGCCGGACATACCGTGGACGAGTTCGTCCGCATCGTGGAGGGGATCGACGCGGAGGAGGGCTTCCTGGGCTTCGAGATCAACCTGTCCTGCCCCAACGACGACCGCCGGGGTGGACCCGTCTTCGCGCTGGACCCCGACGCGGTCGATGCGGTGATCGGCGCCTGCCGCAACGTCACCGGACGGCCCCTGCTGGCCAAGCTGGCGCCCAACGACCCCGACCTGGAGAGGACCGTGCGCACCGCCGAGGACGCGGGGGCCGACGGCGTCACGCTGGTGAACACCCTTCCCGGGCTGGGGCTGGACGTCGAGCGTCGCCGACCCTTTCTGGGCGCGGGCGCCGGTGGCATGAGCGGGCCCGCGCTGCGCCTCGCCGGCCTGCGGGCCGTGGCCGCCGCGCGTCGCGCCACCCGGCTCCCTCTGGTGGGCGTGGGCGGGGTGACCCGGGCCGAGGACGCCGTGGAGTACCTGCAGGCGGGGGCGACCCTGGTGCAGGTCGGCACGGCGTCCTTCGCGGCACCCCGTGCCGCCGAGCGCGTGGTGGCGGGCCTGGCTCGCTGGGGCAGGCGCCACGGGGTCGCGGCGGTGGAGGACCTGGTGGGCTCCGCCCTGGGCGGCGCCGAGCGGGAGGGCCGGGAGCCCGCCGCCTCCACGCCCGCCCCGACGCCGGTGGAGGCCTGAGTGGCCGACGTGGCGGTGGCGCTGGACGTCCCCTCGGGAGAGCGGGCGCTGGCCCTTGTGGACGCCCTGGGCGAGACGGGCGACTTCTACAAGGTGGGCCTCGAGCTGTACACGCGCGCCGGCCCCCGGGTCGTGGGCGAGCTGCGCGAGCGTGGGAAGCGCGTGTTCCTGGATCTCAAGCTCCACGACATCCCCAACACCGTGGCCGCGGCGGTTCGCGCCGCCGGCGACCTGGAGGTCGAGCTCCTCACCGTGCACGCCACCGGCGGAAGCGCGATGATGGAGGCCGCGGCCGAAGCGGCGTCCGGGGGGCTCCGGCTCGTGGCCGTCACGCTGCTCACGTCCCTCGCGCCCGTCGACGTGGAGTCGGTGTGGGGCCGGGAGATCCTCTCGCTGCGCGACGAGGTCGTGCGCCTCTCGGGGCTCGCCGCGGAGAGTGGCATCCACGGCGTGGTGGCGTCGCCCCTGGAGGTGGAGGCCATCAAGCGCAGGGTGGACCGCGACCTGCTCGTGGTGACGCCGGGCATCCGCCCTTCCGGCCGGGACCTCCACGACCAGGCCAGGGTGGCGACGCCGGCGGAGGCGGTGCGCGCCGGGGCCGACGTCCTGGTCGTGGGACGGCCGGTCACGGCCGCCGCCGAGCCCGCCCGGGCGCTGGCCGCCATCCGCGCCTCCATCGAGGGCGTCGGAACGGAGGTGGCGGGATGAGGCGCGGGCAGGGCCGGATCCTGCGCTTCCTGGCCGTGCTGGCGTTGGCGTCCCCCGCTGCGCTGTCCGCCCAGGGGCGGGTGCCTCTCCAGGACGTGGCGACGGCCGTGGCGGCCTACTGGGCGGAAGGAGACGCCGCCGGCCTGGCCTCGCTGGTGAGCGACGCCGGCGCACGCCTCCACCTGGAGGGAGAGCGCCATCCCGCGCTGCCTCCGAGGCAGGTGCGTGCGACGCTGGAGGACATGTTCGGAGACGTGCGGCGGGGCAGCGTGAGCGTGGAGCGCGCCGAGCAGATGGACGGGTCTCCACCGCGGGGCTGGGCCGAGCTGCGCTGGGACACGGTGCCGCCCGGCATGGCGGAGCCCGTGGCCCACCGCGTCTTCATCGGCTTCATGGAAGATGGCGACCGCTGGCGGATCGCCGAGATCCGCGTGATGCGCTGACCGAACGATCGGACGACGAATGACGCTCAAGCTGTACAACACGCTGACCCGCTCGCTGGACCCGTTCGAGCCCCTGGAGGAGGGATCGGCGCGCGTCTACGCGTGCGGACCCACCATCTACGACTACGCCCACATCGGCAACTTCCGGGCGTTCGTCGTCTACGACCTGCTGCACCGCTACCTGGAGTGGAGCGGATACGAGGTCCGGTTCGTCATGAACCTCACGGACGTGGACGACAAGACCATCGAGGGCGCCGCCGAGCGGGGGACGACGCTGCGCGAGTACACCGGCCCCTTCGCCGAGGCATTCCTCGAAGACAGCCGCACCCTGGGCATCCTCCCCGTGGACGCCTACCCCCGGGCCACGGATCACGTGGACGCCATGGTCGGGTTCGTCGAGCGGCTGCTGGATCGGGAGATGGCGTACGTCACCGACGACGGCTCGGTCTACTTCTCCATCGCCGCCTTCCCCGACTACGGGAAGCTCTCGCGCGTGGACCTGGACCAGGTGAAGCCGGGCGCGCGCGTGGCCGTGGACGAGTACGCGAAGGACGACGTGCGCGACTTCGCCCTGTGGAAGGCCGTGAAGCCACAGGACGAGGAGGTGGGCGCGGCGTGGGACGCTCCCTGGGGCCGGGGACGGCCCGGCTGGCACCTGGAGTGCTCGGTCATGAGCGTCACCGAGCTGGGCGAGACGCTGGACATCCACATGGGCGGCGAGGACCTGGTCTTCCCGCACCACGAGGACGAGATCGCCCAGTCCGAGGGCGCCACCGGCAAGCCCTTCGTGCGCAACTGGCTGCACGTGAAGCACCTGCTGGTGGAGGGCCGGAAGATGTCCAAGTCGGCCGGCAACTTCATCCGCGTGCGCGGGCTGCTCGACGAGGGATACGAGGCGGCGGCCATCCGCCACCAGCTCCTCAGCGCCCAGTACCGCCACGACCTGAACTTCACCCGCGAGGGGCTGGAAGGCTCGTCCCGGGCGCTGCAGCGTCTCCTGGACTTCGAAGGCCGCCTCGAGGCCCTGCTCGTCTCCCCCGATGGTGAGGCCACGCCGCTGGCAGGCCAGGTGGTCAGGGTGGAGGCCGTGGTGACGTCGCTGTTCGAGCGGGGCGACGTGCTCGTCACCCGCTCCACCACCCCCGCCTTCAACGCCGTCCTGCCCCTGGTGGGCGCCATCGTGACCGACCGCGGAGGGCTGCTGTCGCATGCCGCCATCATCGCCCGGGAGTACGGGATACCCGCGGTGGTGGGCACAGCCGAGGCGACCATGGCGATCCCGGACGGCGCACGCGTCATGGTCGACGGCACGGCCGGCCGGACGACGGTGCTCGGATGAGGACCGCGCCGGTCGGCGTCCTTGCGGCGATATCCCCTAGTCCCATCCGACTCGGCTCGTTCTCGCCGTTTCCGGCGCCATCATACCAACGCGCGTAGGCGGCGCCATGACGTGCGTCAACGACGGCCACGATCGGCAGCCCGGCAGCGACGCCGGCCGCGTCCCGACCGCCGGCCGCCGCTTCCGCAGCGAAGGCCTCGAGCGTGCCGACGCCGATCACCGGCACGCCGAGGGCGGCGCCGAGACCCAGC
>JAHWKH010000251.1 GCA_019347995.1 Gemmatimonadota bacterium
ATCCCCGGGAGACGGCGGGCATGTTCCCCGTCACGTCGGTCCAGGTGGCGTTGGCGTCGCGGCTCACCTGCACGTTGCCGTCGTCGGTGCCGGCCCACAGGACGCCGGGGCTCACGGGGGACTCCGCCACCGTCGTCAGGGTGCCGTACGCGCCGACGCCGTCGTTCTTCGACAGGATGCAGGGACCCTCTCCGTCGCCGCCGCAGGAGGGCAGGCTCCCGGCCACGCCCATGATCTCCAGCCGCTCCCGGTCGATCTGCCGGGTGAGGTCGGGCCCCATCGTCCACGTGTCGCCGCGGTCGCGCGAGCCGAAGAGGCGGTTCGCCCCGGCCCACAGGGCACGCGGGTCGTGGGGCGAGAGGACGAACGGCGTGCTCCAGTTCCAGCGGTACGTCTCGCCGACGGCGGGAGCCGGCACGACGTTGCCGGGGGCGCCCTCGTCGTCGGGCGCCCGCGGCCGGATCGACGTGCCCGAGAGGTAGAGGGCGTCCACGCGCTCGGAGGCGAGGCCCCCGGGCTCACCGGCCCGCAGGTCGGAGCGGCGCATGTTGCCGTTCTGCGAGGCGCTGTAGACGATGGCCGGATCGGTGGGGTCGACGGCCGAGTAGAAGCCGTCGCCGCCGCCCACCCGGTACCACTCCAGGCCCGTGAGGAACGCGCCGCGCACTGCGCTGGGACCGCACCAGCTCCCGTTGTCCTGCAAGCCGCCGCAGACGTGGTACGGCCGGCGCATGTCCACCGACACCTGGTAGAACTGCCCGCTCGGGATCGTGCGGAAGGATCTCCACGTGCGGCCGCGGTCCCACGTGACGTCCAACCCGCCGTCGTTGCCGACGAGGATGTGGTCCCTCCCGGCGGGGTCGATCCAGATCGCGTGATGGTCGACGTGCACGTAGGTCGCCCCCTCCACGGGCTCGAACGTGCGCCCGCCGTCCTCGGAGCGGCTGAGCTGGCTGCCGGCCGTGTAGACGACGTTCTCGTCCGTGGGGTCCACGCGCAGGGTGCTGTAGTACATGGGCCGCGGGTTGTGGTTGCTGCGGAACTCCCAGCTCTCGCCGCCGTCGGCCGAGCGCCAGATCCCGCTGCGCGTCGGGTCGGCCTCCTGCCCTCCTCGCGCGTCGCTCCCGCCATCGCCGCCCCCCGCCCCGCCCCCCGCACGCGCACGTTCCGGGGCCACCTCGATCACCGCGTAGACGACGCGGGGGTTCGAGCGCGCCACGTCCAGGCCGATGCGGCCCATGGTCCCCGAGGGGAGGCCGCGGCCCGTGAGGCGCGTCCAGTCGTCCCCGCCGTCGACGCTCTTCCAGATGCCGCTGCCGGGACCGCCCCCGTTGAAGCCCCACGCGGTGCGGCGCCGCTGGTAGGTGGACGCGTACAGGACGCGCGGGTCGGACGGGTCCAGGACGAGGTCGATGGCGCCCGTGTCCTCGTCCACCGACAGCACCAGGCTCCAGCTCCGCCCGGCGTCGACGGTCCGGTAGACGCCGCGCTCGGGGTTGGGACCGAAGAGGTGACCGGCCGCCGCCACCCAGGCCACGGCCGGATCCTCGGGGTGGACCACGATGCGGCCGATGCTCTGCGTCCCGGCCAGCCCGACGTGGTCGAACGTGGCGCCGCCGTCCGCGGAACGGTACACGCCGTTGCCGAACGACGAGCTCTGGCGGTTGTTGGCTTCGCCGGTGCCCACCCACACGACCCGCGGGTCGGAGGGGGCCACCGCGACCGCGCCGACGGACCCCGTGCCCTGCATGTCGAAGACCGGCTCGAACGTGGTGCCCGCGTTCACCGTCTTCCACAACCCGCCGGTGGCGAAGCCCACGTAGAAGACGCGCGGATCGCTCTCCACGACGGCGATGTCATCGACGCGGCCCCCCATGCCCACGGGGCCGATGGCGCGCCACTGGAAGGGCCGTAGCAGGGGATGCGTCGCCGGGTTCACCGGCGCGGCCTCGGGCCTGCCGTCCCGATCGAGGACCGGCGCACCTCCCTGTGCGGCGACCGTGCCGGGCGCGAGGGGCAGCAGGGCCAGGGCCCAGGCGGAGCGAAGCCGGAGCGTGCGGAGGTTCATCGAGGGGCTCCTGTGGAGAGGCGTGGGCGGGAAGGCGGCGGCCGCCGGGCGTGCAGCCGGCTCACCACCACCCCAGCAACTTCCACCACCCGAGCCCCACCACCGTCCACACCGCCAGGTGCGCGACCGACGCGGCGAAGCCGATCCTCCACCAGCGTGCCTGCGAGACGTAGCCGGCTCCGAAGAGGATCGGGGCCGGGGTGGTGCCGTAGTGGGTGAGGGAGGCGCACAGGTTGGACATGTACACGAGGATCATCGCCGTCAGGAGCGGAGGCGCACCGGCGGCGATGGCCACGGTCAGGAAGGGTATGTACATGGCCGTGGCGTGGGCCGTGATACTGGCGAACGCGTAGTGGGCGTAGAAATACACAAGCACCAGGACCGCCACGGCCAGCGGCCATGTCCAGCCGGTCAGCATGCCCGCCGTGCTCTCGGCGAACCAGCTCGTGATGCCGGTCTGACTCAGGACGGAGGCGAGCTGCAGGAGTCCCCCGTACCAGATGAAGACGTCCCAGGCCGGCCGCTCCGTTACCACGTCGTTCCACGTGAGGACGCCGGTCACCAGCAGGGCCCCCAGGCCGAGGATGGCCACCACCGAGTAGTCGATGCCGTGCAGGGCCGGGGTCAGCCAGAGGCCCAGGATGAGCACGAACGTGCCCAGCATGAGCCACTCCTGGCGCGAGAGGGGCCCCAGCGCCTGCAGCTCCCGCACGGCGTACTCCGCCGCCCCCGGTGTGCTCTTCACCTCCGGCGGGTGCATCCGGTACAGGAGCAGCGGGATCAGGGCCAGGGAAGCGAGGCCGGGCACGATCGATCCCAGCAGCCATCGGAGGTAGGAGACCTCCTGCCCCGTCACCTGGGCGGCGAACGCGGCGATGAGCGGGTTCGAGGCCTGGCCGGTGAGGAACATGGCGCACACGATGACGTCGGTCTGGTAGACCATCGGCATGAGGTACGCACCCAGCCGGCCCGCGGTGGGCCCGGGCTTCGAGTCGTAGCTTTCGGAGATGCTCTTGGTGAGCGGGAACAGGATCCCGCCGGCCCGGGCGCTGTTGGAAGGGATCACGCTGGCCATGACGCCGTCGGTCACGGCGAGGGCGTACCCGAGGCCCAGGGAGGTGTGGCCCAGGAAGCGCACGAAGCTCAGGGCGACGCGTCGGCCCAGGCCCGTCTTGATCATGCCGCGCGCGATCATGAAGGCCGACAGCACCAGCCACACCACCGGCTCCGCATACCCGGCCAGCGCGGTCCGCGCCGGGAGCAGGCCGAACACCATGGTGGACGCCACGCCCAGCAGGACCATGGCGCCGCCCGGCAGCGGCTGGACCACCAGGCCCACCATGGTGGCGACGAAGACGGCCAGGAAGTGCCACGAGGACGGCTCGATGCCCTCCGGAACGGGGGCGAGGAGGACCAGGATCGCCGACAGGAACACGGCGGCCCACCGGCCGCCCGTGCCCGCCCACGGCGTCCTGGGGTCGCTGGGACCGACGCGCGAGGGCGTGGGTCTGGACGGCGTGGTCACCGTTCCGGGCATGGGTGCTCCGTAACTATCGGAGGGGGGAGGGGCGCGGACGAGAGGGGCGCTGGATCAGCGGGACTGCCGCATCACTCGACCGCGGGCGCGGCGAAGGAGAATTCGCCCGTGCTGTCGCCGAAGCCCTCCATGTCGTCCAAGCCCAGATGGTGCATCACGCTCAGCATGACGTTCGCCATGGGCGTGCCGTCCGCCGCCTTGAGGTGCACGCCCCCTTCGAGGGCGCCGTTGGCGCCGCCGGCGAGGAAGAGGGGGCAGCGCCGGTGGTTGTGCAGATTCCCGTCGGCCATGGGCGAGCCGTACACGATGAGGGTCTTGTCCAGCAGGCTGGCGTCGCCCTCCTGGGTCTCGGCGAGCTTGTCCAGGAAGTAGGGCAGCATGCCCACGTGATAGCGGTTGATCTTGAAGAAATCGAGCACGCCCTCCTCGTTCCCGCCGTGGTGGGAGGCGGGGTGGAAGGGCCTGTCGGTCCCGCTCTCGCGATAGACGCGGCTCGACGCGTCCCTCCCGGTCTTGAACGAGAAGACCCGGGTCATGTCCATCTGGAAGGCCAGCACCTGCAGATCGAACATGAGCTTCATGTGCTCCTCGAAGGAGTCGGGCACGCCCGCCGGCGCCCCCGGAAGCTGGCGGATC
>JAHWKH010000252.1 GCA_019347995.1 Gemmatimonadota bacterium
GTCACCAGCGGATACCCGCCGAGCTCGGGCGAGACGTCCGGGCCCCGCGGCTCCTGCATCCACTCGGGCTGCCGGAAGAACGCGAGCGCTACGTCGCCTGGTACGACGAGTGGGTGAAGACGCGGCCGGCGGCGGTGTCGGACGGTGGACGCCAGAGGCGAGTCCGACCCCCCGGACCTGAGCAATGCGGCCCCTCCCGGACGACCATTCCGGGGGGGCCGCCGCACGTCCCCCTTGACTCGCCGCGCCCTCCCCCTTATGGAGGGACCACCTCCATACCCGCATTGAACCCCTCGGCGCGCGTCGCTACGGGCGACGCGCCCGTTCCCGACGGACCTTCGGCCCACCCCCGGGAGAGGCGCTTCACGCCCTCGTCCGGGAACCCGGCGTCCGCCGAGCTCCCCCAGCGAGGAGGTTCCATGCGTACGCTGCTCCGCCTGCTTCCCCTCCTGCCACTCCTCCTGCCTGCGCCGCTGGCCGCGCAGACGGACCCGCCGCCCTTCGCCGAGAGGGTCCGGATGGCCGAGGTGGAGGGTGCGGACATCGAGACCCTGGTGACGGGGGCGAACGCCGCCCGCACGCTGCGCGACATGGAGACCGCGGACGCGTTGCTCCAGCGGGCTCTGCAGCGGTTCAACGCCGTCCGGAACGCGGTCATCGCGGCGGCCATCAACAACGAGCTCGCCGCCGGGCGGGGTGTCAACGGCGCCCAACGCGTGTTCCGGAGCGCCCGCGGCGCGGTCACCATCGAGCCGCTCGCCCTCGCCGCCTGGGTCAACTCCTATCCCGAGCTCCTGGTGGGCGGAGAGTTCGACGAGACGATCGAACGCATGTCGGCCGACGCCGCCGATCCGCGCTACCGCTGCGCGTGCCTGGCGCAGAAGGCGTGGATGTACCGCGTGGCCGGTGACATCGACCGCTCTCGCGCCTACTGGGATTCGGCCGCCGCCAGCGTCGATCTGGCGAGCGAAGCCACCCCGGCGGTCCGGGCGCAGCGCGTCCGCAACCTGGCGCGCGCCGGTCGCACCGCCGAGGCGCGTCGGCTCATGAGCCAGACCCTCCCCGCGGAGGGCCTGGAGAGCGTTCCCCCGGCGGCCCGGAGGTACTGGGCCCAGGCATACGCTGAGCTGGGCGGCGTGGAGCGGGCCGTGGAGATCCTGGAGGGGCTGCTGGGGGACCGGACGCTGGTGACGCCCGAGTCGATCCGGGCGCGGGTGAGCTGGGACGGCGTCCGGGACCACCCCGCCTTCGAGGCCCTGCTGGCGCGTCACCCGGTGACCCGGCGCGCGGCGGAGCGCTGAGAGGAGCCGGTCCGGAGGGGCCTACTCGCGGTCCACGTCCCCGGTCAGGGTGAGCCATACCTGCCCGGGGACGTGACCCGTCTCCATGGGCGGGCGACGCGTCCTCATGCCACCGGCGCGACCACCCGCACCGACAGCTCCGGCAGCCCTTCGATGTGGCCGGTCATGACGTCGCCGGGGACCACCGGGCCCACGTTCTCGGGCGTGCCCGAGAAGATCACGTCGCCGGGCATGAGCTCGTTGGCGCGGGAGAGCTGGCTGATCTGCTCTGCCACGTTCCAGATCATCTGGCTCAGGTCGGCGTCCTGGCGGACCGTGCCGTTCACCGACAGGCGGATCGCGCCCTCCCGGAAGTGGCCGACGCTCTCGACCGGGTGGATCGGCCCCATGGGCGCGGAGCGGTCGAAGCTCTTGCCCACCTCCCACGGCTTGGCCTCGGCCTTCATGGCCGCCTGCAGGTCGCGGCGGGTCATGTCGAGGCCGACCGTGTAGCCGAACACGTGGTCGAGGGCCTCCTCCACCGGGATGTCGCGCCCGCCGCGGTGGAGCGCGACGACCAGCTCGATCTCGTGATGGTAGTCCTCGGTCAGCGGCGGGTAGGGGTGGTCGGCCGTCTCCCCCACCGGCACCACCTGCACCGCATCGGTGGGCTTCTGGAAGAAGAAGGGCGGCTCACGGGTGGGGTCGGAGCCCATCTCGATGGCGTGGGCCGCGTAGTTGCGGCCGATGCAGTAGATGCGGCGCACCGGGAAGCGGTCGTCGCTCCCCACGATCGGGACGGTCGGCCGGGCGACCTCGAAGGGCGTCGAGACGGCGCGCCCCTCCGCCCGGCCGGGCAGGGCGTAGCCCATGACGCCGCCCACGGCCAGCGCCCCTCCACCCTGCAGCATGCTACGGCGATCCATGGCTCACCTCCGTTCCCTGGGAAGACGCTCCGCCCCGCGTCCGGAGCTTGGGAAGGACGCTCCGCGAGCGCAAATCCCCATCGGGCGGGGCTGTTCTTCAGCCACCTTCGGATGGGCCGCCCGCGGATCTCCGGACCGTGTTTCCAAAACCTTCCCGTCAAGGGAAGTTCGTGGGGTTCGCCGTCGATTTCGATCTGGACTGAGTGCCAGGCCGGATCGAAGAACTCCGCGACCAGGGCTGCCGCCCCGGCTCAGGATCCGTCCTCCGTCACCGGCGCGTTCCGGCGCAGATAGTCCAGGGTGAGGGCCAGCATGCTCTCGATGCCGAGCCTGAGCCCGCTCTCCTCGATGAAGAAGTCCGGCGTGTGGTGCGCCGCGGCCTCGGCCTCGGGAACGTCCAGGGGCTTGCCTCCCACGAAGAAGTAGAAGCCCGGCACCTCGTTGGCGAAGAAGGAGAAGTCCTCGGCCCCGGTGATGAGGTCCGTGACCTTCACGTTCTCCGCGCCCGCCACCCGGGCCAGGGCCGTCACGGCGGTCTCGGTCAGCGCCGGGTCGTTGAAGGTCACCGGGTAGTCGCTGGACATGGGGATCTGGACCTCGGCCTCGGCCCCCGCGCTGGCCGCGATGTGGGTGGCGATCTCCCGGATGCGGCGGTGCACCAGCTCCCGGTGCGCCTCGGAGAACGTCCGGATCGTGCCGGTCATCTCGACCGCCTCGGGGACGATGTTCGAGCGCACGCCGCCCTGGAAGGTGCCCACGGTGACGATGGCCGGGTTCTCGGTGATGTTCAGGTTGCGGGCCACGATGGTCTGGAGCCCCGCCACGATCTGGGCGCCCGTGACGATGGGGTCGATGCCCGCCCAGGGCGCGGCCCCGTGGGTCTGCCGCCCCCGTAGGCGGATGCGGTAGTCCTGCACCCCGGCCATGAGCGGGCCGGAGCGGTACTCGATGGTGCCCACGTCCTGCTGCGCCGCTATGTGGAGGCCGAATATGGCGTCCACCGCCGGGTCGCCGAGGACGCCCTCCTTCGTCATGAGCTCGGCGCCGCCCTCCTCCCCCTCCGGCGCCCCCTCCTCGGCGGGCTGGAAGATGAACTTCACCGTGCCCTGCAGCTCGTCGCGCATGCCGGCGAGGGCCTCGGCGACGCCCATGAGGATCGCCACGTGGGTGTCGTGGCCGCAGGCGTGCATGACCGGCACGACCTCGCCGTTGTACTCGGCCGTCACCTGGGAGCGGAAGGACAGGTCGTTCCGCTCGGGCACGGGGAGGGCGTCCATGTCGGCCCGCAGCGCCACCACCGGTCCGGGGCGACCCCCCTCCAGAATGCCCACCACGCCGGTGTGGGCCACGCCCGTGGTGACCCGGATACCCCGGGATTCCAGGTGCCGCGCCACCATGGCCGCCGTCTCGAACTCACGGTTCGAGAGCTCGGGATTCTGGTGGATGTGGCGGCGCCAGGCGATAACCTGCTCCTCGAGGGCGCCGGCGAGGCGACCCGCGACGCGCCCCTCGAGCTCCGCCTGGGGGAGGCGCCGCTCCCGGCGCGCGACCGGCTCCTGCGCGGCAAGGAGCGCCCCGTGCGCCTGATCACGGCGGTCGCCACCGTCCCCGGACCTGCAGGGGAGCGGCCGGTCGCCTTCGCCTTCGTCGGCGACGCGGAGCGGTTCGACCTCGCCGCCGCCCGCGCTACCGACGAACGCGAGGGCGCGCCCGTCAGGCGCCCAGTCGGGCATCGCCTCGGGGCCGTTCGTGTGCGTGGTTCGGCGAAGATCGGAGCCGTGCGGGCCTACTGTGTAGATGTCCGAGCTCGCTCCTGTTTCTCGGGTGAACGCAATGCGCCCCCCGTCCGGTGACCACGAGGGGTAACGGTCGGAGCCGGGGCTGGCGACGACCGCGCGGGGTGCCGTTCCGTCTGCGTTGACGACCCAGATGTCCCAGTCGGCGCGTGCCGCGTCTGCGCCCTGTCGTGGGTTGCGTGCAAAAACCACCCTGTCT
>JAHWKH010000253.1 GCA_019347995.1 Gemmatimonadota bacterium
GACGGCGAGGACGGCGTCACGCTCCGGGTACCCCTGCGACGGCGGACCGAGGACGCGTTCTCGGGCCCGCCACCGGTCACGGACGTGCGGGTGGCCGGATCCGACATCCTGCAGATCGAGCGGAAGGCGCTCGACGTGACGTCCACGGCCCTGCTGGTGGGGGGGGCCGTAGGCGTGGCCGCGCTGGCCCTGAACGCCTTCGTCTTCGGTGATTCGGGGGACGTGGGGCGGGAGCCGCCGGATCCGGAGCTCATCCGCATCCCCCTGTTCTCCATCCCGGGGGGTTAGCGCCAGACGGCACCGTGTGGGCCCCCGCCTCAGTCGATGGCTGCGTGGGCACCCAGGGAGAACTCGCCCGTGGAGTCTCCGAACGAGGGCACGTCGTCGAGCCCCAGCTTGTGCATGAGGCTCAACATGACGTTGGCCATGGGTGTGCCGTCGGCGGCCTTGAGGTGCACGCCGCCCTCGAGCTGGCCGTTGGCGCCGCCGGCCACGAAGAGCGGGCAGCGGCGGTGGTTGTGCACGTTCCCGTCGGCCATGGGAGAGCCGTAGACCACCATGGTCTTGTCCAGGAGGCTCGCGTCGGCCTCCATGCTGTTCTGGAGCTTCTCCAGGAAGTACGGGACCAGGCTCACGTGGTACTTGTTGATCTTGTAGAAGTCCAGCACGCCTTCCTCGTTGCCGCCGTGGTGCGAGGCGGGGTGGAACGGCTTGTCGGTGCCGCTCTCGGGGTAGACGCGGGCCGAGGCGTCGCGGCCCATCTTGAACGAGAACACCCGGGTCATGTCCGTCTCGAAGGCCAGGACCTGCAGGTCGAACATGAGCTTCACGTGCTCCTCGAAGGAGTCGGGCACGCCTGCGGGCGCTCCCGGAAGCTGGCGGATCTCGCCGCTGACGTTCTGGGCCTCGATCATCTGGATGCGCCGCTCGATCTCGCGCACGTTCTCGAGGTACTTGTCCAGGCGCTCCTGGTCGCTGGACTTGAGCGACCGCTTGAGTCGGGCGATGTCGCCCACGATCCAGTCCAGGATGCTGCCGGTGGCCTTGCGGCGGGCCGCCCGGCCCTCCGGCGTGCCCCCCGCTCCGAAGAGCATGTCGAAGGCGACCCGGGGATCGCGGATCATGGGGAGCGGCTCGGTGGGGGATGCCCACGAGATGGTGTCGGTGTAGACGCAGGCGTATCCGTACGCGCAGCCGCCCGCCTGATCGACGTTCTCGATGCAGAGCTGCATGGACGGGATGGGCGTGTCCTGCCCGAAGCGCTGTGCGTACATCTGGTCGAAGGACGTTCCCACGTGCACGTCCGAGCTCTCCGTCTGCTTCGGATGCGCCTGCGTGAGGAACACCGCGCTGGAGCGGAAATGGTCGCCGCCGATCTCGGGCGCCTCGAACGCCTCGGCCATGCGCACGTCGGTGTTGCTGACGATGGTGAGGCGGTCGCGGAACGGCTCCAGCGGGCTCATGGCGCTGGGGCTCAGATCGAAGTCGCGCCCCACCCGGGCGGGGGCCCACAGGTTCTGGGTGGCGCCCCACTCGTTCGAGCCCGCGGCGCCGTGCACCATCTCGATGCACACCAGCCGGGTGTGGTCGGCCTCCCGGCTCGACCAGAGACGCCCGGCGGGCACCATCGCGTCGAGGAAGGGCAGGCCCACGGTGGCGCCCATGCCTCTCAGGAAGGTCCGGCGCGAGAGGTGCTTTCCGGTGATGAAATCCATGCTGTCCTCGGTGCCCGTAATGGGGTGGGTCCGCTCGTGTCTCGTCCGCTCGTGTCTCGTCCGTCAGCGCCGCCGGGTGCGCTCGCTCTCCTGCGCGTCCACGGCCGCCGCGGGAGCCCGCTGCATCCGGAACGCGTCGCTCTTTACGACGCCCAGGATGAAGGAGGACATCCGTTAGCCGTCCTGCTCGGCCGCCCGGGTGATGGCGCGCAGCGTGGGCTTGTCGTAGTACTCCACCCTCCGGCCCAGGCCGTAGGCCATCAGGTTCTCGGTGAACGTCCTCACCAGTGGTATCGGCCGCTCCAGCAGGGCGTCCAGCAGGTCGTCGGGGCTCGTCACCGGCGTACCGTCGTACAGCTCGCCGCGGGTGTCGAGGGGCATCCCGTTCTCACGGATGCGCCACTTGCCCGTGACGTCGTACTGGTCCAGCGCCAGCCCGATGGGGTCCATGAACTGATGGCACGCGTTGCACGTGGGTGAGGCGCGGTGCATCTCCAACCGCTCGCGAGTGGTGAGCTGACGGCCATCGGCCACGGCCTCCGTCTCCTCGAGCTCGGGGATCCCGGGCGGCGGCGGCGGCGGCGGCGAGCCCAGCAGCACCTCCATCACCCACTTGCCCCTGAGGACCGGTGAGGTACGCGCCGCCACGGACGTCAGCGTCAGCACGCTTCCGTGCCCCAGCAGGCCCCGACGACGCGAATCGGCATGCTGGACGCGCCGGAACCGGTCGCCGACCACGCCCGGCATGTCGTAGTGGCGGGCCACCCGCTCGTTCACGAACGTGTAGTCCGCCGTGAACAGCTCGAGGAACGGCCGATCCTCCTGTACCAGGTGATGGAACAGGAGCTCGGTCTCGCGCCGCAGGCCCGTGCGGAGCTGCTGGTCGAAGTCGGGATCGACGCGGACATCGGGGTTGATCTTGTCCAGGTCCTGGAGCCGCAGCCACTGCGCCGCGAAGCGGGTGCCCAGCGCCTCGGCGCGCGGGTCGTCCAGCATGCGGCGCGCCTGGGCTTCCAGGACCTCCATGCGGGCCAGCTCGCCCGCCCTCGCCCGCTCCAGGAGCTCCTCGTCGGGAGGCGCGCCCCACAGGAAGTACGACAGACGGGATGCCAGCGCCTCGTCGGCCAGCGGGTACGGCTGCCCCGGGCGCACGTCCTCGGGCTGCTCCTCGAAGCGGAAGACGAACTGCGGGCTGGCCAGGATCCCTTCCAGCGCCATGCCCACGCCTTCCTCGAAGCCGCCCTCGGCGGCGCCCATGTCGTAGAGCGCCATGAGGCCGTTCATGTCGTCCTCGGCCAGGGCGCGGCGGAAGGCCCGGCTTCCGATGCGCTCCACGATCTCCCGGGCACAGGGCCGCTCTTCCGCCGCCGTAGCGGGCATGCAGGAGAAGATCCTGCGCCGGCTGGGCGTCTCCGAGACGCCCGTGACGTTCTCGGGGCCACTGATGACGAGGTCCCTCAGGTGCGGGAGGGCCAGGATGCCGTAGGTGCCGGCGATCGCCGTGCTGGCCAGCGACCAGTCGTGGGGCGAGATGAGATCCTGGACCGGCCCCTCCATCCGCTGCAGGAAGGCCGCCGTGACCCTACGGGGCCCCGCCTGCACCGGAATCGGTCCGGTGCGCAGGGTGACGCCGTCGGGGTCGGCCACGCTCATCCAGCGGTCGATCTCCAGGAGCGCCACCCGCTCACCGTCGATGGAGATCTCGAGCTGCTCGGGCGCCTCGGCGGTGTGCAGCGCCGAGTGCCCCTCGCCGAAGAGCGCCCCGGTGGTCTCGTGGTGGAACGACACGCGGAAGACGTACTCGCCGTCGGCAGGGAAGTTGTGGACGACGGACGTCCCTCCGCGGGTGCCGAACGGCGCGCCATCCACGCGCTCGCGCTGCGACGCCCAACGCGAGACGTCGTACTCGGTCTCGGTGGAGGTGGCGTGCGGATCGCCCATGGCCAGACGCCGGATCTCGGCGGCCGCCGAGAGATAGGCCCCGATGAGGGTGGGCGAGAGGAGCTGCGCGTCGGCGATGTTGTCGAAGTTGGCGCTCTTGGTGTCCAGCGGCAGGTAGTCGCCGGCGTCGATCTCCAGGTCGAGCAGCTGCTGGGCCACCGCCTTGCCCTGGGGGTCGAAGCGAAGCGAGGCAGGTCCACCGGCGCCGAGACCGTCGTCGCCGATCCCCTTACCATTACCGGATCGATCGGCGTGTTCGCCATGTTTTTCGATGCCAGCGGGTTCTTCGAAAACAAGCTGGGCATCACGTTCGACCAGGTGCAGACGAGCCCGTATGCCGATGTTTTCTCCGGCGTCACGGAGCTAAGCCCTGAAGAGCGTCAGATGCTCGAGGGATTCGTGGACGACGCCTATCAGGATTTTCTAGTAAGAGTGTCTGAGGCCCGCGGGCTGACTATCGCGCAGGTGGATAGCATTGCGCAGGGTCGCGTCTGGATGGGTCGCCATGCGCTTGAGCTCGGATTGGTCGATACGCTCGGCACT
>JAHWKH010000254.1 GCA_019347995.1 Gemmatimonadota bacterium
ATGTCCGTGGCATCATTCGTGCTACGATGCGACCAACGGCAATCAAATCGAACCACCCGGACTCGATTCCCTGGAGGCCTACCGCGTCATTCTTGACGGCGAGGACATCGTCGTACGCGTACCGGAAGATTCGGACGGGCACCGCATCCTCCCTCTTTGCCGCCGCCGCGAATCCGACTCGCGCACGTTCGTCGTGCTCGGCGGCGGCGTCTCCGGCCTCAACGCCGCGGCGATCGCGCTCGAACATCGTGCGGAAGACCTCGGCGAGCTCGTCCGACCGGGTGCGTCGCAGCCGCGCCGGGAGGAGCCGCAGGAGCCGCCGGTACAGGTCGCGCCAGGCACCGAGCCCTCCGCGACTCACGTGCCCTCCGGCAGCAGGTCCCGCTCGCGGCCGGCCCGCACCTCCTCCTGGAGGCGGCCCATCTCGGCCCGGGCCACCTCCCGGCCCAGGCGCGTGAGGGCGAAGGCGCGGCGACGGCGGACGTCGTCCCCCGGGCCTTCCGTCTCGCCCAGCAGCCCCTCGTCGACCATCCGTTGGAGCGCCGCGTAGAGGCTGCCCGCGCCGCCCACGAGCCGGGGCCCGGGCCTCGCCTCCAGCGCCTTGAGCACCGCGTAGCCGTGCAGCGGCTCGTCGGCCAGCGCGACCAGCACGGCCAGCGTGAGAGGGGTCAGGGGCAGATGATCATGGGCGGATCGGGGAGACATCGGGCAGATCTCCAGAATGCTCATCTCGGATGAATAGTCATCTCGGATGAATAGACCGCCCCCGCGCCGGTGGGGTTGCACCGGCCCCCTCGCGTCCCGGCTCGGAACGTGCGAGCGTCCGCGCCCGTAAGGACGTAAGACATCGATGCCCCGCCGGAGACCGCCATGGGATTCCTGATCCGCCTCGCCGTCAGCGCCGCCGCCCTCTGGATCGCCGTCCTGCTGGTCCCGGGCATCGACTACGACGGTCACTGGGCCGGCCTGCTCGGGGTGGCGCTGGTGTTCGGCGTCGTGAACGCCGTGATCCGGCCCATCCTGGTGGCCCTCACGTGTCCGCTCGTGCTCCTGACCCTGGGGCTCTTCGTCCTGGTGCTGAACGGGATCATGCTCTGGCTCACGGCGGCGTTCTCCGGCGCGCTCGGCCTGGACTTCACCGTGCGCGGCTTCTGGCCCGCGGTCGTGGGGGCGCTGGTCGTGGCCGTGGCCAGCGCGATCCTCAACCTGGTGGTGGGCGACGGCAAGAAGCCGAAGCGGGGGGACTGAGGGAGGCCGTCAGGTCCGCGGCGAGCGGCGATCCGGAGCACGCCCCGGAGCGGCAAGCACGACCATTGCAAGGCGCATCTTGGACGAACCGTTCCCTACAGGACCCCGGAGGTCCACGATGCGCATCCTTCCCGTTATGATCGCTCTCTTCGCCCTGCTCCTCGCCACGCCGGTCGTGGCCCAGGAGCGGAGCCAGACCCTCGCGGACGACTTCCAGAGCTTCACCGTCGATCGTGACGCGACCCTCGAAGCGCCGGTACGCCTCCTTCCCCCCACGGCGGAGGAGCTCGACGCGGCCGCGGACGAGGAGGCCAGCGAGACGACCGAGCACCCGACGGACGCCCCGGTCCAGGAGGTGGGGTCGCGCAACTGGCTCTATCTGGTGGCCGCCATCGTGGCCGGGGGAATCATCCTGGCCGTTCTGCTCTGACCCGACCCGCCCGGACGGTGAGGGGCCACCGGACGCCGCGGCGTCCGGGGCCCCACGCCCTCCGCACCTCCTCGGCGAAGGCGTCGATCGTCTCCCTTCCGCCGGCGCCCTCCAGCGCCCGCACCGCGGACCACGTGCCCACGTAGCCCAGCAGCGCGTCGGCATCCCATTCGGCCGTCATGTCCGGGACCCGAACGGCCACCCGGGCGAAAGGGAGGTCCAGCGACGCGTATCCATCCACCACGTGCCGCCGCTCCGGCGCCCACCAGGGCGCCAGCGTCTCCCGGTTGAACCGGTCCACGACGCGGCCCGGCGCCCCCTCCACCTCCACGTCGCCGTACGTCACCATGGCCACCGCCGCGCCGCGCCGCGCCACGCGCGCGACCTCGGCGAACCAGGCGTCGAGGTCGAACCAGTGTGCGGCCTGGGCGGCCGCCGCCAGGTCCACGCTGTCCGCCGGCAGCCCGCTCTCCCCCGCCGGCGCGATCCTGTACTCCACGCGGGGGTGCGGACGGGCATGGGCCACCTGCTCGGCGCTGGCGTCGCTGGCGACCACCCGGTCGAAGCGCTCGCCCAGGAGCGTGGAGAGCTGTCCGGAGCCGCAGCCGGCGTCCCACGCCAGGCGCCGGGCCGGGGCCAGCTCGGCCAGCGCGTCGGCCAGGGCGGCGGGGTAGGCGGGCCGGTGGCGCGCGTACGCGCCGGCGCCCTCCGAGAAGCCGGCGAAGGCCGTCACGAGGGGATCAGGTCCTGGAGGTCGATGTGGAGGAGGGCCGCCGGGAGCCTCTCGCCCAGCAGGAGTCGGCGCGCGACGTGGGCGACCTGCCCCGCCGCGAAGCGGGCCTCCCCGGCGAGCTGGGGATAGCCGCACAGGGTGGCCCCGATGCGCTCCAGGGAGCCGCGGGACCGCTCCGACAGCTGGCTCCACCCGCCCATCCATTCCGCGAGCGCCCGCATGTGCTCCAGCGGCGTGGCGTACGCCTCCCGCGGCGGCTGGGGCGCCGTCACCCGCCCGTGGAACGGGAGCAGGTCGGGGCCGCTGCCATAGGGCTCGACGCTCAGGAAGCCGCGCTCGTCGGCGGCGAACACGACGTCGATGCCACGCTCCCGCGCCGCCTGGCGCACATGGTACTTCATCGCGAGGCCGTCGCACTCCTCCAGGAGCAGGTCGACGCCGTCCAGGAACTCCGGGAGGTTGGCTTCGTCGACCCCCTCCTCGAACACCTCCACGGAGAGGTAGGGGTCCAGCGCCAGCACCCGCCGGGCGGCCAGCGTGGTCTTGGGCAGCCCCAGCTCGGCGAATCCGCCGGCCAGGCGGTTCAGGTTCGAGAGGTCCAGCCGATCGAAGTCGGCCAGCACGAGGGCGCCGCACAGGTGCTCCTGCGCCACGGCCACGGCCGCCTCGGCGCCCACGGAGAGGCCCAGGACGGCGACCCGCCGCGTGGCCAGGAGCGCCTGCTCCTCCCGCGTGATCTTGTCCCGGTTCCGGTTCGTGACGACCTCACGGTAGTCGGCCGGCTCCAGGAGGTGGGCCACCTGCCCCGTCCACGGCAGGTAGACCCACAGGCCGGCGGCCTCCGGCGCGCCGGGGGCGCGCATGCGATCCACCACCACCCGCCGGCGGGCATCCTCGTCGGAGGCGGCCGGGTGCAGGCAGCGCGCCAGCTCGTCCACCTGGTCACGGAACGTGTCGAGGAGCGTCAGGCCGTGCTCCCGGGCGAGGCCCCGCAGACCCTCCAGCTCTCCGGCGGACAGGGCCACCACGGACGGACGCCACGCCTCGAAGGGTGGAGCGGCGGGGGCGGCCAGCGCTTCCGCGAAGGCGTCGAGGGAGGTCGGGGTCACAGCGTCAGCTCCCATGTCTGGCCGACCTCCCCCTCGGGAAACACGGCGTGGGGCGCCTCGTGGACCATCCGGTAGCCCTCGCGCTCGTAGAGGCGCCGCGCTTCGTGGAGGGCGCTGCTGGTCCACAGCGTGAGGGTGTGGTAGCCGGCCTGGCGGGCGAAGCGGGTGCACTCCGACACCAGACGGCCGCCGATGCCCAGACCGCGCGCCTCGGGCTCCACCAGGAGGAGGCGCAGCCGGGCCACCCCGTCCCTCTCCGGGTGCGCCACCACCATGACCGAGCCCACGTTCTCTCCCTTCCGCTCCGCGATCCAGCAGCGCTCCCGGCGGGGGTCGTGATCCTGGCCGAACGCTCCCACCACCGCCGCCACCAGACCCTCGAAGCGCTCGTCGTATCCATGCTCCCGGGCGTAGAGGGCGCCGTGGCGCGCCACCACCCAGCCCAGGTCGCCGGGCTGGTGGGGGCGCAGGATATAGGGCACGCCCGTCTCCGGCTCGGCGCCCAGGATCGCCTCCAGCGTCGCCATGGCCGACGTCAGCCGCTCCCGCTCCTCCTCCGACAGCGGCCCCAGCATCTCGGCGATGCTGTCGCGGGATGCCGCGTTGAGCTCCGCGAAGGCGTCCTCCCCCGTCCGGGTCAGGGAGAGGAGCGTGCGGCGGCCGTCCTCCGGCGAGGG
>JAHWKH010000255.1 GCA_019347995.1 Gemmatimonadota bacterium
TCTCCTGCAGCTTCGTCATCTTGGCCTGAAGCTGCTGCCCCATCTGCATGAGCTGCTGGAGGTTGTTGTTCATCGTCTCCCGGGCGGGGCGCGGCGAGCGCTCCGGCGTGCCGTCAGTCGAGACGTTCGAGGTCGAGTTCTTCTACCGCGCGCTTCAGAAGGGGTTCCCGGCGCATCAGGGCCTTCAGCCGATCGTCGCGCCCGGGATCCTGGGTGACGCGGTCCGTGGCGACCTCCGCGGTGCCCTCGTCCCCACCGGCCGCACCCACCACGAGACGCACCTCCCGTCCCAGGTGGCGGGTCAACGAAGCCGTCACCGCCGCCCGGACCCGCGGCTCCTCGAGCCGCTCCAGGGCCGGGCCGGCCGGGAGCCCCACCGTCACGTCACTGCCGGAACCCCGGGCGACGGCGGCCCCACGCATGAAAGGCGCCATTCCGGCGGGCACCACGCCCTCATGGAGCATGCGCTCCCATGCCTCGGCGACGTCCGCGGCGGGGCCGTCCGGCGTCGCGGAGAGGGGTGCCGGGCCCGTGGCTTCCGCGGCGGGGGAGGAGCGTGCCGGGCCGGTGGCCTCGACGGCGGGGGAGGAGCGTGCCGGGGCCGTGGCCTCCACGGCGGAGGAGGAACGCGCCGGCGCTCCCCCGCCCTCCCCGACGGGCGTGCCGGCGCCGCTCGCGCCTCCGCCGCCGCCCGGGAGGGGCGCGCCGCCCAGCCCGCGGATCAGCGTCTCCAGGTCGACCGTGCGGTCGAGGTACGACAGCCGCAGGAGGAGCATCTCCAGGAGCATGCGGGGCTGGGCGCTCCGGCGCAGGCTCCCCGTGCTCTCGAGCTCGCTGGCCAGGGACAGCATGCGCACCAGGTCGCCCGGCTGGAACGCCTCCGCACGCGCCTCGAAGTCCTCGCGCAGCTCGGCGCGCAGGTCCGGGATCTCGCCCGATCCCGACAGGCGCAGGCGCAGCAGCACGCGCAGGACGTCCACGAGCCCGTGGTAGAACTCCACCAGGTCGTAGCCTTCGTCCAGGAGCCCCTCCACGAAGCCGAACACGTCTCCGTGGCGGCCGTCGCGCAGAAGGTCCAGGAGGGCCAGGTAGCGCTCCTCCTCCACCAGGCCCAGCACGCGGCGCACCGAATCCTGGTCGATCTCCCCGCCGGTGAGGGAGAGGACCTGGTCCAGCAGCGAGAGGCCGTCGCGCATGCCACCGTCGGCCTTGCGGGCGATGAGGCGCAGGGCGTCCTCGGCCCCGGCCGTCCCCTCGCCCTCCAGCACGTGGAGCAGGCGCTCGGTGATGTCGGCCACGCCGATGCGGCGGAAGTCGAAGCGCTGGCAACGTGACAGGATCGGCGCCGCCGATTGCTGGATCTTCTGGGGCTCGGTGGTGGCGAAGACGAAAATGACGCGGGGAGGCGGCTCCTCCAGGATCTTCAGGAGGGCGTTCCACGCCTCGCGCGTGAGCATGTGGGCCTCGTCCACGATGTAGACCTTGAAACGGCCCTCCTCCGAGGGCGCGTACATGGCCCGCTCGCGCAGGTCGCGGGCGTCGTCCACGCCGCGATTCGAGGCGGCGTCGATCTCCACCACGTCCAATGCCGTGTGGCCGCCCCAGATGCGCTGGCAGCTCTCACAGGCGCCGCAGGGCTCCCCGTCGTCCTCCCGGTTCGGGCAGTTGAGCGCCATGGCCAGCACGCGGGCCAGGGTGGTCTTGCCCACGCCCCGGGGCCCGCAGAACAGGTACGCGTGCCCCACCCGGTCACTGGCGACGGCGTGGCGGAGGGTGTCGGAGACGTGCTCCTGGCCGCTCGCTTCGGCGAAGCGCCGGGGCCGGTATTTTCGGGCGAGGGACTGGTGGGCCATGGACGGGGCGGAGTCCGGAGGTCGGGGAAGCGGCCGCCGGCGGCCGGAGGCCATCCCCAACATCAGTGTGCGGAGGGTGCGATGCAACGAGCCCCGGGTGCCACGGGCTCCGGCTCTCGCCGGCCCGCGGCCCCGGGGCCGCAATGAAAGTGCCCCAGGCGACCCGCAGCAACGTTCACCACACGTACCGCTGCTACCGGCGAGGTCCTGACGGGGTTGGTGGGCTCCCGTCCTGCGGACCTGGGGCACGATCCCAAGCTAACATTCCTACACCGGGGACCGAAGGGGGGTCCGCGGATCGGGCGGAGGGAAATCACCAGGCCGGCCGCCACGCGTCGGGCACGTGCAGGACCCGCAGCCGTCCGTCCGCACCCTGCTCCACCGCCACCGCGTCGAAGCGGTAGACCAGCCCGGGCGCGCCGTGTCGCTCGACCCACCAGCGTGCGACGGACTCGATCTCCCGGCGCTTGCGGGGGGTGACCGCCTCCAGGGGGTGCCCGCACTCCGACCCCGTGCGGCCCTTCACCTCCACGAACGCCACCATCCCGTCGCGGCGCACCACCAGGTCGACCTCCTTGCGCCGCCAACGCACGTTGCGGGCGAGGACGCGCCATCCCCGCGCCTCCAGGTGCCGCGCGGCCACGAGCTCGAAGCGGCGTCCCAGGCGGTGTGTATCCATGCCACGACGCTGGAGCCCGGGAGGGGGCGTCGCCATGGCCGGACGGGCGGGCCCTCCGCGCGCCGCTACTCGTCGCGCAGCGTCCGCACCGGGTCCACCGTCGATGCACGTTGGGCGGGCAGCCACACCGCTCCCAGGGCCACCGCCGCGAGCAGCACGGCCGCCGTCGCGTACGGCGCCGGGTCGAGCGGGTCCAGACCCACCACGGCGGCCGCCATCGCCCGCCCCACCAGCGCGGCGGCCCCCAGCCCCAGCGCGAGCCCCGCGAGGGTGAGACGCAGCCCGTCCCCCACCACGCCGGCCACCACGCGACGCGCGCCCGCGCCCAGAGCGAGGCGGACGCCGAGCTCCCGCCGGCGCTGCGCCACCGCCTGCGCCATGACACCGTACAGGCCCAGGCTCGACAGGAAGAGGGCCAGGGCGGCGAACGCCCCGAAGAGCGACGAGGCGAGTCGCTCCCGGCCGAGGAATCCGCGGATGCGGTCCTCGAGGGTCATGACCTCCCAGACCGGCTGGTCGGGGTCCAGCGCCCACACCGCCTCCCTCACCGCCGCAGCCAGCGCCATGGGATCGCCGCCGGCCCGTACGGCCAACGAGGCGAACCGGTCCGGGCGCTGGAGCACGCTCAGGTAGACCAGGGCCTCGGGCTCCGCAGCCATCCGGTTGCGCACGTCGTCCACCACGCCCACGATCGTGGCCACGTCGAGCTCCTCGGTGATGTAGAAGCGCCGGCCGAGCGGGTCGTCGCCTCCGAAGAACCGGCTCGCCGCCGTGCGGCTCACCACCGCCACGGGCGGGGTGTCGAGGCGGTCCGAGGGTGCCAGGGCGCGGCCGGCGAGGACGGGGATCCCGAGCACATCGAAATACGACGGGCTGATCGACACCATCCCCATGCGCGGGGCCCGGTCGGCCTCGTCCAGCCCCTGCCCCTCGAGGAGGAACGGCGCGCGGTCGGGGCTGTCGGCGAACGGCAGCGCGTCTGCGCTGGCCACGCCGAGAACGCCCGGCAGGCCCTCCACCCGCTCCATGAGGCGCCCCAGGAAGGCGGCCACCTCGGCGTCCGACCCGTACTTGTTCTCCGGGAGCCGGAACTCCAGCGTCAGGAGTCCCTCCCGCTCGAAGCCCACGTCCTGTCCCAGGAGCCGCTGCGTAGCGTCCCTGAGCAGCCCGGCGTTGACCAGCAGGGCCACCGCCAGCGTCACCTGCACCACCACCATGCCCGAGCGCAGCCGTCCCGCTCCGGGACCGGCCGAGGCACCCCGTCCACCCTCGCGCATGGCGGACGCCACGTCGGTGCGCGCCGCCCACCACCCCGGCACCAGGCCGAGGAGCGCGCCCGTCGCGACGGCGACGGCGAGCCCGACCGCCAGGACGCGGCCGTCCACCCCCACGTCGAAGAAGGCGCCGTAGGACGGGTTCAGCGCGACCAGGCCCGCCACCCCCGCACGGGCCACGAGCATGCCGAGCGCTCCTCCCGCCAGCGCCACCAGGAGGCTCTCGGCCAGCATCTGCCCGGCCAGGCGGCGCCGCGAGCCACCCAGCGCGGCGCGCACGGCCAGCTCCCGCGCGCGGCCTCCGGCGCGGGCGAGCTGGAGCGACGCCACGTTGGCGCACGCGATCAGGAGGAGCGTCGCCACCGCCCCG
>JAHWKH010000256.1 GCA_019347995.1 Gemmatimonadota bacterium
TGGGAGTGGTCGTCTTCGGCGTGATCTTCGGGATCGCGGGCATATTCATCGCCCCGATCCTCGGTTTCCTCGTGCTGCTAGGAATTGCGCTCTGGATCGCGGACCGCCGCTCGGAGGGCAAGCCGCCGCTCGAATGAGATCCCGCCCTCGAGAGTCGCCCCTTACCCGCCGGTGTGGGGAATGGAATTTGCCCCTCTACGGACGGGAACCCGCGGCGTTGCCCGGGACGCGCGCGACGTCGTCGTGGAGCGCCCGACGCCACCCGTTCGTCTGTTCCCTTGACCCGGGAGTCGATTCGTGAGCCGAACCATCGGGTCCACCGTCTGGGCCATCGCCGAGGGCTACATCCCCGAAGGATCCACCGGCCCCGAGCCGCAGATGCTCAGCCACGAGACCGCATGCATCCTCAACGCCGGTGGCGAGGACGGCCACGTGGAGATCACCCTCTACTTCCCCGATCGCGATCCCGTCGGCCCCTATCGCGTCACCGTCCCCGCGCGCCGCACGCTGCACGTGCGGTTCAACGACCTCGACGACCCCGAGCCGGTGCCGCGTGGCCAGGACTACGCCAGCGTGCTGCGCAGCGACGTGCCCGTGGTGGTGCAGCACACGCGACTGGATTCGCGGCAGGCGGAGAACGCCCTGCTCTCCACCATCGCGTATCGGGAGCCATGACCCCGCGTCACCGAAGCGCCCCGACGAGGACCCTCGAACCACGATCCCGGAGCATCCCATGAGCAAGAACACGGTCGGTGACTACCTGGTCGAGCGCCTCATGGCCTGGGGCGTGACGCGCATCTACGGCTATCCGGGCGACGGCATCAACGGGATCATGGGGGCCATGGCGCGCCACGAGGACGACATCGAGTTCATCCAGGCCCGCCACGAGGAGCTCGCCGCGTTCATGGCGTGCGCCCACGCGAAGTACACGGGCGAGGTCGGGGTTTGCCTGGCGACGTCCGGGCCCGGCGCGATCCACCTCCTCAACGGACTGTACGACGCCAAGATGGACCACCAGCCCGTGCTGGCGATCATGGGCCAGCAGGCGCGCGCCGCGCTGGGCGGCGACTATCAGCAGGAGGTGGACCTGACCACGCTGTTCAAGGACGTGGCCCACCACTACTGCCACCAGGCATCCTCGCCCGAGCAGACCCGCCACCTGGTGGACAGGGCCATGCGCATCGCGAAGTCCGAGCGGCAGGTCACCGCGCTCATCTTCCCCAACGACCTGCAGGAGGAGGAGTACGAGCCGCCCGCCCACGAGCATGGCACCATCCACTCGAGCGTGGGATACAGCTCCCCCCGCGTCATCCCCCGGGACGAGGATCTGCGCGAGGCGGCGGGCGTGCTGAACGAGGGCGAGAAGGTGGCCATGCTCATCGGCGCCGGCGCCCTCGGCGCCACCACGGAGGTCATGGAGGTGGCCGACCTCCTGGGCTGCGGCGTCGCCAAGGCCATGCTGGGGAAGGCCGCCCTGGACGACGCCCTGCCGTACTGCACGGGCGCCATCGGGCTGCTGGGCACCGAGCCGTCCTGGAACATGATGATGGACTGCGACACCCTCCTCATGGTGGGAACCAGCTTCCCGTACTCCGAGTTCCTGCCCCCGGAGGGCAAGGCCAGGGGCGTCCAGATCGACATCAGCGCCCGCATGCTGGGCATCCGCTACCCCACCGACGTGAACCTGGTGGGTGACTCCGCGGAAACCCTGCGCGCGCTCATCCCCTTGCTCCAGCGGAAGGAGGACAGGAGCTGGCGCGAGCGGATCGAGAAGGACGTGGAGGAGTGGTGGAAGGTGCTGGAGGAACGGGCCATGAACGAGGCCGATCCCATCAATCCCCAGCGGGTGTTCTCCGAGCTCTCCCCGCGGCTGCCCGACGACGTCATCCTGGCGTCGGACTCGGGCTCGGCCGCGAACTGGTACATGCGCCACCTCAAGGTGCGCCCGGGCATGCTGGCGTCCCTATCGGGCAACCTGGCCACGATGGGACCGGGGGTGCCGTACGTCATCGCGGCGAAGTTCACCCATCCGGGCCGTCCCGCCATCGCGCTGGTGGGCGACGGCGCCATGCAGATGAACGGCATCAACGGGCTCATCACCATAGCCAAGTACTGGAAGCGGTGGAGTGACCCCCGGCTCGTCGTCTGCGTGCTCAACAACCACGACCTGAACCAGGTGACGTGGGAGCAGCGGGTGATGGAGGGCGACCCGGAGTTCGAGACCAGCCAGGACGTCCCCGAGTTCAACTACGCCGAGTACGGCCGCTCCCTCGGGCTGGAGGGCATTCGCGTGGAGGAGCCCGACGCCATCGCCGGGGCGTGGGACCGTGCCTTGTCCGCCGATCGGCCGGTGGTGCTCGACGTGCGCACCGATCCGGACGTGCCGCCGCTGCCACCCCACATCACGTTCGAGCAGGCGCGGAAGTTCGCCATGTCCATGATCAAGGGCGATCCGCACTGGAAGGGCGTCATCAAGCAGTCGGTGAAGGATCTCGCCGACAGCGTCATCCGCTGAGCCGCCCGCCCGTGCCCCGCACCCGCGACGCGTCGGTGGCTCGCGAGGGCGCCCCGCGCCCGGACGGCGCGGCCCGGGCGCACACCGGAGCGTCGCGCCCCGGCGGTGCGGGGGTGGAATCCGTCGAGGTCGCGGCCTACACCGTCCCCACCGACGGTCCTGAATCCGACGGCACGCTGGAGTGGTCCGAGACGACGGTGTGCACGGTGCATGTCCGCGCCGGCGGCGAGGAAGGCCTCGGGTACGCCTACACGGCGGCGGCGGCCGCCGCGCTCGTCCGCGACGTACTCGCGCCGGTCCTGGAGGGCATGGACGCCATGTCGCCTCCGGCGGCGTGGGAGGCGCTCCGGCAGCAGGTGCGCAACGTGGGGCGGCCGGGGATCGCGTCCTCGGCCCTCTCGGCCGTCGACGCGGCCATGTGGGACCTGAAGGCCCGGCTCCTGGGGCTGCCGCTGGTGACCCTCCTGGGGCAGATCCACGACGGCATTCCCGCCTACGGGAGCGGCGGCTTCACCTCCTACCCGCTGGAGCGTCTCCGCGGACAGCTCGCCGGCTGGGCCGAAGAGGGGCTGCGGATGGTGAAGATGAAGGTGGGGCGCGAGCCCGACGACGATCCCGAGCGGGTCGCGGCGGCCCGGGAGGCGGTCGGCGAGGACGTGCAGCTCTTCGTGGACGCCAACGGCGCCTACTCCCGCAAGGAGGCCCTCTACTGGACGTGGGCCTTCGCCGAGGAGTGGGGCGTGTCGTGGATGGAGGAGCCGGTGTCGTCCAACGACCTCGACGGGCTGCGGCTGCTCCGGGACCAGGGCCCACCCGGCTGCGACATCGCCGCGGGAGAGTACGGCTGGTCCCTCCCCGACTTCCGTGAGCTCCTGGTCCGGGGCGCGGTGGACACGCTCCAGGTCGACGTGACGCGCTGCGGGGGGATCACGCCGCTGCTGCGGGTCGCCGCGCTCTGCGACGCTCACGAGACGCCCCTGTCCGGCCACACCGCCCCCGCCCTGCACGCGCCGGCGCTGTGCGCCGTTCCCCGTGCCGTGCACGTGGAGTGGTTCCACGACCACGCCCGTATCGAATCGATGCTGTTCGATGGCGCGCCCACGCCGCGCGGGGGCGTGCTCCACCCGAACACGGACGGTCCCGGGCACGGCCTCACGCTGAAGCGTCAGGACGCCGAGCCGTACCGGACCGGCGCCGGCCGATGAGCCGACGGGAAGGTGGGACGTCGGAGGCCCCCGGGGGGGCGCCTGAAGCCGCGGCCCGGCCAGGGAACCTCGGCAGCCGCGTCCGGCCGCTCACGTTCCATGCCCACGCGCCCGGCGAAGCGCTGCCCGTGCTCTCGCCCGAACGGGGGAACGGACGCGTGCCCTTCCCCCTGCCCCAGGCGGGCACGCCGGTGGCCGCGGGCGAGGTGGACGCGGCCGAGCTGGCGCGCCGGCTGGCCGCCGGGCCGGGCGTCGCCCACCGGCTGACCAAGCGGGCGCTGCGGGCCAGCCCCGGCAACGATCTGGCAGCCCAGCTCGCGCTCGAGGCCGAGCTGCAGGCCGAGGCCGGGCGCAGCCGCGACTTCATGGAGGGCGTCATGGCTTTCCTGGAAAAGCGCGCGGCGCGGTTCGAGGGCCGCT
>JAHWKH010000257.1 GCA_019347995.1 Gemmatimonadota bacterium
CTCCATCCGCTGCCGGCGCCGTCCATCGACACCGGCGCCGGGCTGGAGCGGATCGCCGCCGTGCTCCAGGGCGTGGACTCCAACTTCCACACCGACCTGTTCCGGCCCCTCCTCGATCGAGTGGCCGCCGTTGTGGGGCGGCCCTACGATCCGTCCCTGGACGAGTCCGTCAGCTACCGCGTGCTGGTCGACCACGCCCGGGCCGTGGCCTTCCTGATGGCGGACGGCGTCTTCCCGTCCAACGAGGGGCGGGGCTACGTGCTGCGGCGCATCCTGCGCAGGGCCGTGCGCCACGCCTGGCTGCTGGGCCGGCGGCAGCCGACGCTGGTCGAGGTGGTGGACGCCGTGGTGGAGCGCATGGGGGAGACGTATCCGGAGCTGCGGGCGCGGCGCGAGCACCTCCTCACCACCACCCGGGGCGAGGAGGAGCGCTTCCTGGCCACGGTGGAGGGCGGCATGGAGCTCTTCGATCGTGTGGCGCCGGTGGACGGAGCGGGCGGCGTGATCCCGGGGGAAGAGGCCTTCCGCCTGTACGACACCCACGGCTTCCCGCTGGACCTCACCGAGCTCATGGCCGGGGAACGGGGGTACCGCGTCGACCACGAGGGCTTCGAGCGGGCGCTCGATGCCCAGCGCAGCCGCAGCCGCGCCGACCGGGCCCGCTCCACCCGGGAGGTGGAGGGGGACGAATCCCTGGAGGCCTGGAGCCGCCTGGAAGCCGGCGCCGAGCAGCGCTTCGTCGGCTACGAAGGCTGCGAGGCCGACACCGACGTCCTCGCGTTCCGCCGCGACGACGGGCGGCTGGGCGTCGTGCTGAGGGACAATCCGTTCTACCTGGAGTCCGGCGGGCAGGTCTCGGACCAGGGCATGGTGGAGGGTGAAGGCTGGCGCGTGGCCGTGGACGAGGTGCGCCGTGTCGACGGCCTCACCGCGGTGTTCGGGGCCCTCGCGGGAGCCGGTCCGCACGAAGCCGACGTGCCCGTCCGCGTGCACGCCCGGGTCGGCACGCCCCTGCGCCGCGACACGGAGCGCAACCACACCGCCACCCATCTCCTCCACGCCGCGCTGCGGCAGGTGCTGGGCGAGCACGTCGTCCAGCGCGGCTCCCTGGTGGCGCCCGACCGGCTGCGCTTCGACTTCGCCCACTCGGCGCCCATGACGCCCGAGGAGCGGGCGCGGGTGGAGAGCCTGGTGAACGAGGCGGTCTGGGCCGACCACCCGGTGAAGATCGCCCACATGACCTACGACGAGGCGGTCGGACAGGGGGCGATGGCGCTCTTCGGTGAGAAGTACGGCGACGACGTGCGCGTGGTGGGGATTCCCGACGTGAGCATGGAGCTGTGCGGCGGGACGCACGTACGCCACACCGGCGAGATCGGCCTGTTCAAGATCGTCTCCGAGAGCGGTGTGGCCGCGGGCGTGCGCCGCATCGAGGCGCTGACCGGCCGCGGCGCCTTCCACTGGTTCGAGGATCTCGAGGCCCGCCTGGAGCGGACCGCGCAGGTGCTGCGCACCTCTCCCGAGAACGTGGAGCATCGTGCCGAGCAGGTCCTGGGAGAGCGCGAGGAGCTGGAACGGCTCCTGGACGAGCTCCGCCGCGGGGGCGGCGTCGGCGAGGCCACCGTCCACGAAGCCGAGGTCGAGCTGCGAGACGGGGCAGAAGGCGCGCAGCCCGGAGACGTTGACCTCGACGCCCCCCTTGATCGCCTCCGCCACCACGCCCTCGACCGGGATGCCGTGGGTGTGCGCCTGAGAGATCTCCTCGATGGCGAGCTTGTAGAGTTGATTGCCCCGCCTCTCTACCCCGCCCGGCAGATCGAAATAGATCTCCGTGCCCTCGGCCAGACAGGCCGTCCTGTGCCGCACCCACTGCCGCGCCACGAACATGGGCATGGCCACGTGGAACTTGAGCTCCACCATCTCCGAGGGCGTGGTGTGGTGGTGGCGGCGCAGGTAGCGGACGAGCCCGCGGGTCTGGGACGTGCGCCGCGTGCCGTAGCCGTAGCTCACGCGGGCGGCACGCTCCACGTCCTCGTCGGAGCCCATGTAGTCGACCAGCGACACGAAGCCGTGGTCCAGCACGGGGAAGTAGCCGCCCAGGATCTCCTCGGCGGCGGGGTTCGTGGGCCTCTTGGTGTCCATCGGGCAGGGGCTGGGGACGCGGGAACGCGCGAAGCCCGATTCTGACGGCGGCGGGGGGGCTACGCAACCGCCCGCACGCCCCCGCCCCGAGCCCTCGGCGACCCACCGGCTGCGGCTCGCCTCGCGGGCCGGACGGATTCCCTACTGCATCCCGCCGGCCGGCACCAGGTCGTAGCTCGGAGGCGTCGCCCCCTGCAGCCGCAGGTAGGGCACCGTGGCCCCGAGCGTCCAGACCCCGTGCTCGTATGCGGTGCGGGCGATCTTCCACCTGGGCACGTCCGGCACCTGGCCGAAGAGCGTCCCCGTGGCCATGAGATCCGCCTGGCTCATCGCTCCGATGACGTCGCGCACCCGGTCGAAGGCCATGTTCACCATGCGCATGAGCTCGGTCTTGTCCGCCAGGTAGGCGTCGCGATCGAGGCCCAGGTCGATCCGGTCGGCGTCGAGCCCCGACTCCACGATGTTCACGTTGCCCAGCGCCACGTGCTCGATCTGCTGGGCGAAGTCGCGCACCCCCTCCGTCGGCGCCGACCGCAGCCCGGAAGCCGGCATGGCGTCCACGTAGGCCAGCACGTTGGCGCGCTGGCGCTCGAAGTCGGCGATGAGGTCGGCCTTCAGGTCCTGCGCCGCCAGGTCCGCGGGGACGGCGGCGAGGATCAGCGTGCAGGCCAGGGCGCTCAGGGTCGGAATGCTATTCATGGAGACGGCTCGGCGAAGAGGGGGGACTGCTTTCGATGGGCGCCTTTTCCCAGGTGTACTCGCGGCCGCGCACCCAACGCTCGAACCAGTCCAGCTCGACGTTGGCCTTGAACAGCCGGTGGCGCAGCTCGCGCCATCCGTGCCCCTCGCGCGGCGCCACGTACAGGTGCGTCGGAACGCCGTTGTACTCCAGCGCGCGGTACATCTCCACCGATTGGGGCATGGGCACGCGCGGGTCGTTCTGTCCCACCAGGAAGAGAGTGGGCGTGCTCACGCGGTGCGCCTCGAACAGCGGGGAGTCGCGCAGGTAGGCCTCCACGGGCGCGTTCTCCTCCCACGGGGTGCCACCGAACCAGGGCGTGCGGTACGTACGCACGTCGCTCTGGGCGTACATGGAGATCCAGTTGGCCGATCCGGCGCCGGACGAGGCGGCCCGGAAGCGGTCGGTGAAGGTGATGATCTTGTTCGTCATGTGGCCGCCGGCGCTCCATCCCATCTTCGCCATGCGCTCGCCGTCCACGAGGCCCCGCTCGATGAGGGCGTCGACCCCCGCCATCACGTCCCGGTGGGCCTCGTCGAAGTAGCCGGGGACCATGTCGCGCAGGAACGCGTCTCCGTAGCCGGTGCTTCCCCGGTAGTTCGGCTGGAGCACCATGTAGCCCAGGGCCGTCAGCTTCTGCACGTAATCGTTGCTTCCGCCGAAGCCGAACCGGTCGCTGGAGGCGGGGCCGCCGTGCGTCTGGACCATCAGGGGATAGCGGATCCCCTCGCGCCATCCCAGGGGGTAGAACAGCAGCCCCTCGACCTGCGTCCCGTCCTCGCCCGCCCACGTCACCACCTCCTGGCGCGGGAGGAGGAAGCGATCCGCGATGCCCTCGAACACCCGTGTCACGCGCCGGGGCACCTCGTCGCCCGGGCCCAGCTCGTAGACCTCGCCCGGATCCGTCGGTGCGCCGATGGTCATCACGTGCCGGTCCAGGCGCGGCTCGTAGGCCCACGAGCCCACGGCGTGATCGCCGCGGGTGAGCTGCGTCAGGCCGCCCCCCTCGACATCGAGCCGGAACAGCTCGCGGCGCACCCCGGTGTTGGCCACCAGGTACACGGAGCGGCCGTCGGCGGACCAGGCGGCGCTACCCACCTCGAAGCCGTGCTCCTCCGTCAGGTTGCGCGCCACTCCGCCCTTGGCCGGGACGACGAAGAGGTTGTCGTTGTAGTAGAAGTCGAAGTTCGAATCGGCGAACGCGGTGAACAACACCCAACGGTTGTCGGGCGAGAGCTCCGCTCCGCTCTCGG
>JAHWKH010000258.1 GCA_019347995.1 Gemmatimonadota bacterium
GGAGGCGATGGCCGCCGGCCTGCCGGTGATCTCCACGCCCCGGGGCGCCATCCCCGACATGGTGGAGGACGGCCGCACCGGCCGCCTCGTGCCCGAGGGCGACGCCGGCGCGCTCGAGGCGGCGCTGCGGTCCCTCCTCGAAGAACCTTCCCTGCGCGCCTCCATGGGCGACGCGGGCCGCCGGCTGTGGGCGGAGCGCTTCACCGCCGAGACGTGCGTCGGCCGCTTCGTCGAGGAGGTGGAGGACCTCCTGGCGCCCCGGGCGCCGGAGCGGGCGCCGGGAGAGGAGGCGCTGGCCTGAGCGGCCGCGCCGCGCCGCGCTGGGCGCTGCTCCTGGCGGCCCTGGCCGTGGCCGCGTCCCTCCCGCGCTTCGGACAGCGGGAGAACGAGGGGGCGGCCCTGTCCGATTCCGACTACTACCTGGACATGGCGGAGGTCTTCGCCGGCGAGGCGGAGCGCTTCGACGCGCGCTACTCCGCGCCCGGCCACCCCGGGGCCCACCACTACGGCCGGCCGCTGCTGCCCTGGCTGGCCGCGGGGTTGGACCCCCTCCTCCCCGGGGGCGCCCGCGCCGCGTTCAGCCTGCTGAACCTGCTGGCGGCGTGGGCGGCGGCGCTGGCGCTCACCTTTCACCTGTCGCAGGCCGTCCCGGGCCTTCGTCATCCGTGGGTGCCGGGGGCGCTCTTCCTCACCGGCTTTCCCCAGGTGAACTGGGGCTACCACCTGCTCACCGACACGTTCGGACTGGCCACGGCCCTGGTGGCGTGCCTGTGCGCTGCTGCGCTGCTGCGCTGGCACGCGCGGGAGCGGCCGCTCCCCCTCGATGCGCGGGTGGTGGGGGCCCTGGCGGGGCTCTTCGCGCTGCAGGCCCTGGCCTTCCTCACGCGCGAGACCGCCTGGATCGGGGTGGTGGCGGTGGCGGGGCTGGTCGCCTCGGGCGTCCTCGGACGGACGCCTCGGCGCCCCTCCCTGGACCTCCGCTTCGGGGCGGCGGTCGTGGCCGTCCTCCTGGCGGCCAAGCTGCCCCACGCCCTCTACATGGCGCGCTTCGGCCTCGAGGGCGTGCCGTTCGCCTTCGCGCCGGCGGTCTGGCTCGATCCGGGCTACGGGCTCGACTTCCTGCTCAAGTCGGCGGTGGCGTTCCACCTGGCGTGGCCGCTGGCGCTCCTGGGCCTCCGGCGCGGAGGCCTGGCGCGCGTGCCGCCGGTGTTGGTGGCCTGGGCCGGTGCGGGGCTCCTCTACATGGCGGCGGGCTACGCCCACAACTCGCTGGCGGGCATCGGCTACCCGCTGCGGCTCACGTGGGCGCTCTTCCCGCTGGTCTACGCGCTGGCGTGGCGATGGCTCGAGGACGCGGCGCCGGGGCGGCGCCTGCTGGGCGCGGCGCTGCTGGCCGTCGCCGTGAACCTGGCGGTGGGCGTCGCCGGCACGCGCCTCGACGAGGGCCGCAGCGGCGTCACCGTCCCGGGAATGCTGGACCGCGGCTGACCAGGACCGGCTCCTCGCCGTCGGGACCACCGTGCGGCGCGTCCGACGGCTCCTCCTCCGAGTCCCCGGCCTCCTCCTCCGTGAGCCGCTCCCGCGCCGTCACCACGGCCCCCGCCACCAGGAACGCCACGTACTGGGTGAACGGGGCGTAGTAGTCGAAGGCGTTGTCGGTGATGGCGATGAGGGCCCACGCGGCCAGGGCCGCGATGGCGGGCAGCGCGAACTCGTCCGTGGCCGGCGAGCGCACCCGGGCGGCCCGGACCGCCGCGCGCAGCCACGCCACCATGGCCAGCAGGAACAGTCCCGAGCCGAACACGCCCACGTCCACCGCCAGGCGCAGGTACTCGTTGTGGGCCACGCCGCCCGAGAGCCAGGGCGCCGACTCCAGCGCGTTGGTCGAGGCGCCCAGGCCGCCGCCCAGCCAGGGGCTCTGGCGGAACGCGATCCAGAGGATCGCCCACAGGAGCTCTCGGCCCTGCCAGTTGATGGCCTCGTACAGCGCCACCGGGTCGGCCGCCAGGGAGAGCAGCTCCGCCGGCCCGGGCAGGTAGCCGAACGTGCGCACCAGGACCCCCTCCATGAGCAGCCCGCCCATGAGGCCCCCCAGGACCAGGGTGGCCACCAGCGTCCGCTTGTTCTTGTCCACCACGGCCGTGTACAGCGCCACCACCGCCATGGCCACGAAGCTGGCCAGCAGCGTGATACGCGTCAGCGTTCCGACGATCCACAGCACCGAGAGGCCGCCCAGCAGGAGGTAGCGCGTCTGGCCGCGGCCGCGGTAGCGGGCGACGCACAGCAGGAGCACCGCCAGGAGATAGAACGAGAACGGGTTGTGGTGGCTGCCCGGCCCCCACACCCGCAGCCACTCCCCCGACTCCATGGCGTAACCGCCGTTGGCCACGACGAACGGGTTGACCAGCAGCAGGATGGTGGCGCCCCACAGCGCCCAGTCGCCCAGCCGCTGCACGTCGGCCGTCGTGCGCCCCGGCGCCGCCACCACCAGGAAGAGGAGGAGGGGGTACGTCAGCTTGAGCAGGAGCCGGATGCCCTCGAGGGGGTCCGGCGAGGCCACCAGCGTCGCGGTGCCGTACGCCAGGAAGAGGACGTACCAGCGCGCCCATGGGGAGCCCGCCATCTTCAGGATCTCGCGCCGCGACAGGATCAGCAGCCCCAGCGCCGCCGATATGCCCACCAGCCGGATCCCGCTCATGTCCAGCCCGCCCAGCGCCGGCAGCAGCCCCCGGGCACCCCCCGTGAGGATCGACAGGTCCACCGGGCCCAGCGCCAGCATGATGCCCAGCACCACCAGCGGCCACAGCAGCGCCCAGTCGTGCAGGCCGTAGTTCGCCGCGTAGATCAGCGACGACACGGTGGCGAGATAGCCGGTGATGTTGGCCACCACGAGGCCGCGGCGGGTCTCGGTGTCGTAGCCTGCGGTGCCGGCCTTGACCAGGCGCTCGGCCGCTTCCAGCAGCCGCTCCACGGCGGCGTCGGACACCTCGCCGTGCGCCAGCGCCGCGTAGAAGCTGCCCCACCCGCGGCGGTGGACCGGCACCAGACTGAGCTGCACCGGCGAGGGCACCGCCCCGCCCGTCAGCAGCGCGTCGAGGATCTCAAACAACGCATCACGCCGCGCGCCCAAGGCGGCGTACGCCGCCTCTCGGAACGCCACCAGCGCCCCCACAGGATCGTCGGAGCAGGCCACCGCCATCCCCATGTACATGGCGGCAGGGTGCCGCACTCTGGCCCCTGCGCGCCGCCCAGCCCCCAACCCCAGCCGCCGGGGGTTAAATCATGAGCTAAGGCAGACGGAACGGTCGCGAGCACGCCCGTATCATGGCGGCTCGGGGGATCAAGGTGCCGAGCTTGGAGGCGCTGCGGCGGGAGAAGGGCTGGACGGCGGCGCAGCTGGCGCGCACTTCGGGCGTCGAGGAGCAGCTGATCCAGCGCCTGGAGGACGGCAGCGTCCCGCGGGTCGCCCGGCGGCACATGGAGCGCCTCGCCGATGCGCTCGGCGTCGAGATAGAGCGGACGGTGATCGTCGAGGATTCGCCGGTCGGCGTCGCCGGAGCCGTCGCCTCGGGCGCCCGGGTGATCGGCCTGTGCGCCGGGCGGCACTGCCTGCCGGGGCAAGGCGAGCGGCTGCGGGCGCTCGGCCTCCAGCACATCGCCCACAGCTTCGACGAGGTGGCCGAGGAGTTCACCGAGGCCGCCCACGGGCACACCCATGGGGGCGCCCGCTCCGGACGCGTGGCCAAGCTCTTCACCTTCGAGGGGCTCGAGCGCACCGAGGCCGCCGCCGCCGCCGCCGGTTGATCCTGTGGGTGTGGTACCGCTTCCACCGACGGGAGTCGCGCCACTCCTGCCGCTGCTCGCGCCGCTCGACGCGCCGCTGATGCTCTGCCCGCCGCCGCCGCCGCTGAGGCCTCGAGTGACGCCATCACCGGTGGTGCCGGTGCGTTGAGCGGTCGATCGGATGGTTGTTCGCACTGGCGAGCCGGTCCCGATGCCGGATGGGCCGAGGCGATGGGCTTGACCGTTGCCGGGGCATTGGCCTCGGCCGTCGGGTTCCTCCCGAGCGGCTTGGGGCTCCGCGAGGTGCTCGCGGCCGGTATCGGTCCTCTGGTGGGACTCG
>JAHWKH010000259.1 GCA_019347995.1 Gemmatimonadota bacterium
TCCACGCCCTCCAGCGGGAGATCCAGCCGCCAGCCCACCTCCAGCACCACGATCCCCAGCGTGAGGGGGATCCCCAGGCGGCGGTCCAGCACGTCGTTGAGGAAGGAGTTGCGCGGGTCGTAGTAGGCCTCCTTGTTGCCCTGGAAGCCCTCGCGCTCGTACAGCGTCCGCGTCAGCTCCTGGAGCACGAGCAGCGGCGCCGTCTCGTCGTCGAGTCGGTCGCGCACGTCTTCGGCCAGGCGGTCGAGGCGCCCGAGGTAGCGCTCCACCGGGAGCTGGGGATACTGCTCCCTCGCCACCAGCAGCGCCGCCCGGGCCAGGTCCAGGTCGGCCTCGGGGCGGCGGATCTCCTCCGCGAAGAGCTGCTTCGAGGATCGGACGGGTACGTTCATGCTTCCGTGGATGGGGTGGTGGCCGCGGTCGCGCGGCCAGGCGTCCGGTAGCGTGGTCGGACCACCGGGTCGAGCCCGGGCCCGTTGGATTCACCCCGGACGATCGTCTACATTGGGCGGCGAATCCCCTCCGGCCCCGCGAGGACGTAAGCGTACCCGCCACCTGTGCCTGG
Source organism: Gemmatimonadota bacterium (assembly GCA_019347995.1). The sequence goes on from JAHWKH010000259.1 coordinate 566, forward strand.
TTTCCTCCCTCGTCCTGGCCGCGTGCGGCCCCTCCGCGGATTCGTCCGAGGCCGCACGGGCGACCGAGGGCCCCACCGAGCTGGAGCGGCGGGCCGAGTCCATGGCCGACCCCGCCGCCCAGCAGGTATGGACGCGGATGATGGAGACCCTGGCCCCCGGCGACGGCTGGGCCCGCACGCGCTACCTGGCCTTCGACTTCGTGGTGGACCGGGGAGAGGACGGGCGACTGGTGCGCTCCCACCGCTGGGACGTCTGGAGCGGCGACTACCGCGTCGAGGCGCCCGTGGGCGAGGAGGGCACGCTGGTGGCGCTCTTCGACGTGGACGAGCCCACGGCGGGTCGGGCGTGGCTCGACGGCACGCCCGTGGAGGGCGCCAGGGCCGACAGCCTCCTGGAGCGGGCCCACGCCATGTTCATCAACGACTCGTACTGGCTCCTGATGCCCTACAAGTGGGCCGACGAAGGCGTCCACGCCCGCTACCTCGGCGAGATGGAGGAGTGGGGCGAGACCTGGGAGGTCGTCGAGCTCACCTTCGACTCCGTGGGGCTGACGCCCAGGAACCGCTACCGGGCCTTCGTGGATCCGGAGACGGGCAGGATGGAGCTCTGGCAGCACTTCCGGGACACCGACGACGAGGAGCCGGCGTTCACCACCGCGTGGACGGGCTGGCAGCGTTACGGCCCCATCAGCCTCGCCTCGGGGCGCCCCGACCAGGAGGGCGTGGACCGGCTGACGTTCGAGAACCTGGAGGCGTCCGAGTCCGTGCCGGACAACGCCTTCGCACCCCCCACCTCAGGAGATCCATGAGCGGCGACGAGCCCCGGGACCAGAGGCCGAAGATCCGCCTCACCCAGCTCAGCCACGGCGCCGGGTGAGCGTGTAAGCTCGGCATGTCCGAGCTGACGCAGGTCCTGCGTCACCTCCTCCCCGTGACGGACCCCGCGGCGCTGGTGCATGCACTCACCGGCGACGACGCCGCCGTGTACCGTCTGGATCCGGACCGGGCGCTGGTGGTGACCACCGACTTCTTCTCGCCCGTGGTGGACGAGCCGTTCGACTTCGGCCGCATCGCCGCGGCCAACGCACTGTCGGACGTGTACGCCATGGGGGCCCGGCCGCTCTTCGCCCTCAACCTGGTGGCTTTTCCCCGCAAGCTGCTGGGCGAGGGGCTGCTGGCGGAGATCGTGCGCGGGGGTGGAGAGACGTGCCGCGAGGCCGGCATCCCCGTCCTGGGCGGCCACTCCATCGACGATCCCGAGCCCAAGTTCGGCATGGTGGCCGTCGGGGAGGTGCGGCCGGACCGGATCGTCACCAACAGGAGCGCCCTGCTGGGCGATCTCCTGGTCCTGACCAAGCCGCTGGGCACGGGCGTGGTGACCACGGCGCTCAAGGCCGGAGCCGCGTCCCCCGCCGCGGTGTCCGCGGCCGTGAAGAGCATGGCCACGCTGAACCGCGCGGCGGCCGAGGTGATGGTGCGCCACGGCGTCACCACCGCCACCGACGTCACCGGCTACGGGCTCCTGGGACACCTGCGCGGCGTGTGCCGCGCCTCGGGGGTGAGGGCCGAGGTGTGGGGGGCCGACGTGCCCCTCCTCCCCGACGCCTCGACGCTCGCGGCTGCCGGACACGTGGCGGGAGGGACGAAGCGGAACCTGGCCGACCTCATGGACGACGTGCTCTGGGACGCCGTCGTGGACGAGGTGACCCGGACCCTGCTGGCCGACGCCCAGACGTCGGGCGGGCTCCTCATGGCCGTGCCCCCCGCCCGCCTGGAGCGACTCCTGGCGGAGCTCCGGGCGGTGGCGCCCGCCACCACGGTGGTGGGCGAGATCGTCGACGGCCGGGCCGGCTCCATCGCGGTGATCTGACGGAGAGGGCGTTGGGCCTCTCCCCCTGACGCGCCCTCAGGCCGAGGTCGCCCCCTCCGTGGCGCTCGCGGCGCCGGCCGTCTTGCGGGGCCTCCGGCTCCGCCGGGGCTGACCCTCCTCGGCCCGGAGCGCGATGTCCATGACCTCGTCCAGGTCGTGGACCAGGTGGATCGTCAGCTCCTCCATGACGTCGTCGGGAATGTCGTCCATGTCGGCGGCGTTCTCCGCCGGCAGCACGACCTTGCGGATGCCGGCCCGCACCGCGCCGAGCAGCTTCTCCTTCACGCCGCCGATCGGCAGGACGCGCCCGGTCAGGGTGAGCTCACCCGTCATGGCCACGTCCCGGCGGACCTTCCGGTTCGACAGCGCNGAGACCAGCGCCGTCGCCATGGTGATGCCCGCCGACGGCCCGTCCTTGGGCACCGCGCCGGCGGGCACGTGGATGTGCACCTCCCGGCCCTTGATGGCCTCCTCCGTGATGCCCAGGCGCTCCCAGTGGCTCTTGGCGTACGTGAGCGCCGCCCGACCCGACTCCTTCATGACGTCGCCGAGCTGCCCGGTGAGTACGAGCCCCGTGTCGCCGGGCATCACGCTGGCCTCGACGAACATGATGTCGCCGCCCATGGGCGTATAGAACATGCCGGTGGCCACCCCCACCATGTCCTCGGCGGCCATGCGCTCGGGGTGCACGCGGGGACGGCCGAGGAGCGTCCTCACCTCCTCGGGCCCCAGCTCCATCCTCTCCACCTGACCCGCGGCGACCTTGCGCGCCACCTTGCGGGACAGCTTGCCCAGCTCGCGCTCGAGCTGCCGCACCCCCGCCTCGCGCGTGTACTTCTGTATGACCTCCATCGCGGCTTCGTCGGAGAGGGAGAGCTCCTCCTCCTCGAGGCCGCTCTCCCTGTGGGTGCGCGGCAGCAGGTAGCGCTTCGCGATCTCCAGCTTCTCGGCCTCGGTGTAGCCGGCGAAGTCCACGCGCTCCATGCGGTCCAGCAGGGGCCCGGGGATCTTGTCGCTGTAGTTCGCCGTGGCGATGAACAGCACCTCCGAGAGGTCGAACGGGATGCCCAGGTAGTGGTCCACGAACGTGGAGTTCTGGGCCGGGTCCAGGACCTCCAGCAGGGCCGAGCTGGGATCGCCCTGGAAGCTCACTCCCAGCTTGTCCACCTCGTCCAGCAGGAACACGGGGTTCTTGGTCTTGGCCTGGCGCATCCCCTGGATGATGCGGCCCGGCATGGCGCCCACGTACGTGCGCCGGTGGCCCCGGATGTCGGCCTCGTCCCGGGCGCCGCCCAGGGAGATGCGCACGTACTTGCGCCCCAGCGAGCGGGCGATGGACTGGGCGATGGACGTCTTTCCCACTCCGGGAGGACCCACGAAGAGCAGGATGGGTCCGCGGCCCACGTAATCGCCCTCCGTCTCGTCCTCCTGGCGCGGCGCCTCCTCGTCCGGGGGAACCTGCACGGCGACCCACGGCCAGCGCGGCACGAGGCACACCGCGGCGAGCGCGAGGGCCGGCAACCACACTGGCAACGTCCTCAGTGGCGTCGGGAGGGCCTCCTCGGCATGCACCTGGTGGAGCTCGAACCCAGCGAGCGTCGCAGCGACCTCGGTTTCGATCGCGTCGCTCAGTGCGGACGTGCTCG
>JAHWKH010000025.1 GCA_019347995.1 Gemmatimonadota bacterium
CCTCGCGGTGGGGGTGCGCAGCGTGGCGTCCGCCGAGAGGGTCCTCGACGTGCCGCGCACGGCGTTCCGGCCCGTGCCGAGGGTCGACTCGACGGTCCTGCGCATCCGGCCCCATCGCCCCGAGCCCCTCACGCCCGGCGAGGAGCACGACCTGCGGACGCTCACGCGGGCGGCCTTCCAGTGGCGCCGCAAGCAGCTCCAGAAGATCCTCCGGGACCACCCCGACCTGGCGCTGGGCAGGGACGGCGTGGAGCGGGTGGAGGCCGCGACGGGGCGGGACCTGAGGGCGCGGCCGGAGACCCTCGGGCCGGACGCGTTCATCACCCTCGCCCGGGCCGTGGCCCGGGAGCGCGGCGGCGGGAGCTGAGCGGCCCGACGCCTTCCCATCGACTCGCCGGCCAGGTCACGGAGCCGCATGGACGAACCCGCCCCGAGGAGCTTCCTGGAGAGGTTGGGGCTCCACCGCCCCGAGCTCCGGGCGTGGGCCGCCTACGACTGGGCGAACTCCGCGTTCGCCACCACGATCATGGCGGCGGTCCTGCCCATCTACTACGTGGACGTCGCGGCCGCCACCGAGCCCGACCACCTCCGCACCGCCTACTGGGCCTACACCCAGAGCGCCGCGCTGCTGGCGGTGGCCCTGGCCAGCCCCGTGCTCGGGGCGATCGCCGACTACATGGGCGCGAAGAAGCGCTTCCTCGCCGCCTTCATGGGCATGGGCGCCCTGGGCACCGTCATGCTCTGGTTCGTGGGAGAGGGCGACTGGCTGTTCGGCTCGCTCCTGTTCGCCGTCGGCTTCTTCGGCTTCGGCGCGGCCAACGTGTTCTACGACGGGCTCCTCCCGCACGTGGCGTCCGAGGAGGAGCAGGACAGGGTCTCCACGGCCGGCTTCGCCATCGGCTACCTGGGAGGCGGGCTGCTCCTGGCGCTCAACCTGTGGTGGATCCTCTCCCCCGCCACCTTCGGATTCGCCGACGCCGGCGTGGCCACGCGCTGGGCGTTCGTGAGCGTGGGCGCCTGGTGGGCGGTCTTCACCGTCCCGCTGCTGGTGACGGTGCGGGAGCCGCCGGCGCGCCTCGACCCCGACGAGGTCGTCCACATGCGGCCGGTGAAGGTGGGCTTCACCCGGGTCCTGGAGACGCTGGGCGAGATCCGCCAGCGCCGTCAGGCCTTCATGTTCCTGCTGGCCTTCTGGATCTACAACGACGGCGTGGGCACCATCATCAAGATGGGCGCCGCGTACGGCGCGGAGCTGGACATCGACCGCACGGTCCTCATCGCCACCATCCTGGTCATCCAGTTCGTCGGGATCCCCTTCGCTTTCCTCTTCGGCGCCCTGGGCGACCGCATCGGCACCCGCAACGGCATCTACCTGGCCCTCGCCATCTACACGGTCATCGCCGGCTTCGGCTACTTCATGAGCGAGGCGTGGCACTTCGTCCTGCTGGGAGGCCTGATCGCCACCGCCCAGGGCGGCGTCCAGGGCCTGAGCCGCTCGATGTTCGCCAGCCTGATCCCCCGCGGCCGCTCCTCCGAGTTCTTCGGCTTCTTCAGCGTCAGCGAGAAGATCGCCGGCGTGCTGGGTCCGCTGATCTTCGGCGTGGTCGCCGCCATGGCCGGCACCAGCCGCCTCGCCATCCTCTCCCTGGTGGTCTTCTTCGTCGTCGGCGCCGCCGTCCTCTCCCTGGTCGACGTCGAGGAGGGCCGGCGTGCGGCGCGGGAGGAGGATCGGCGGATGAGGGAGGCGGCGGCTTAGGGAAGGCTCGGGCGAAGTACGCCTGCACCGCGGAGGCGCGGAGGACCGCAGAGGTTCGCAGAGGAAGCGGCGCCGGCTCGGCTTCATGCGTCCGCGCGGAAACACTCTCTCCCGATTTGTTTTTTTTTCACGTTCGCGGCACCGCCGCGCCCGCCCCCCTGCGACCCGCCCCGCCCCCAAGAAAAAAGGCTCCTCGACGGTGCCATGGCACCCAAACGCCCGCTGGTCCTTCGCGAGCGGCGTATTTGGCGCCATGACCGCCGCAGAACGTCGAGAATAGCAGTTCTCCGCGCCCCTCCGCGGAATCTCCGCGCCTCCGCGGTGCAGGAGCAGCTGGCAAAGTTGCCCGCCCCCCCATCCCCACCTAAATTTGTGAACGATTTCACAAGCCGTGTCGCCCGGTAGTTCGTGCCGCGGCGGAACCCGTTGCAGCGCAGCGTTTTGTGGCCCGCAAGATCTCCGAATCCACCATCCGCAGGCTCTCCCTGTACCTCAGGGTCCTGGAGGCCTTCGAGCGCCGGGGCGCCGAGACCGTCTCCTCCGAGGAGCTGGCCGAGCACGGCGGCACCACGGCGGCCCAGGTGAGGAAGGACCTCTCCCTGTTCGGCTCCTTCGGGAAGCGGGGTCTGGGCTACGCCGTGCCCGAGCTCGCGGCGCAGCTCCGCGGCATCCTCGGGCTGGGCCGTCGCTGGAAGGTGGCGCTGGTGGGGGCGGGTCGCGTCGGATCGGCCCTCTTCGAGTATCCCGGCTTTCGCCGCCGCGGCTTCGAGATCGTGGCCGTCGTCGATTCGGATCCGGAGAAGGTCGGCCGGAGGTGGGGCGGCGTGACGATCGAGAGCGCCGACGACCTGGAGGCCGTGGTGCGCCGGGAAGGTGCCGAGATCCTGGTGCTGGCGGTGCCCGCCGAGGCGGTCCAGGAGGTTCTGGACCGGGCCGTGGCCGGCGGGGTACGGGGCGTCCTCAACTTCGCCCCCGCCCAGCTGCGCGCCCCCGACGACGTGGTGGTCAAGGACGTGAACATGGTCATGGAGCTCGAAGCCCTCTCCTTCGCCCTGAGCCAGCCCGGAGACGCGTGACGGGCGGCGCCCTCGTGAGCCGGATCACCGACCGCCTGCGGGGCGGCCCCGCCCACACGCTGGAGCTGGCCCGCGACGTCCTCTGCCTGACGGGCCACACGGGAGCGGCGTCGGCCGCGGTCTTCGCCCTCCTGGGCAGCGACCCGCGCTTCCTGGTCGACGGCAAGGGCCTGTGGAGCCTGGCGTCCCCGGACCGGGTGCCGGGCCCGCCGCTGGACGACCTCAGCTACGCCGTGGTGGACGTCGAGACCACGGGCGGCGGCTACCACGACGGCCATCGCATCATGGAGATCGCGGTGGTGGAGGTGCACGGCGGCGCCATCGTGGACGAGTGGCAGACGCTGGTGAATCCAGGCCGGCCGGTGTCTCCCTTCGTCGCGGGGCTCACCGGCATCCACGACCGCATGCTGGCGGTCGCGCCCGCCTTCGAGCACGTGGCGCCGGAGCTGTGGGACCGTCTCGACGGGCGGGTGTTCGTTGCCCACAACGCGGCCTTCGATTGGCGCTTCGTGAGCGCCCAGCTCGGCGAGGCCCTGGGTGACCGGCCCGATTGTCCGCGGCTGTGCACCATCCGCATGGTGCGCCGCCTGGTGCCGCGCCTGCGCCGCAGGAACCTCGACGCCGTTTCGCGGCATTTCGGCGTGCGGGTCTTCGACCGCCACCGCGCCTACGGGGACGCCCTCGCCACGGCGCGGGTCCTCCTGCGCCTCCTGGACGAGGCGGGCGGCCGGGGCCTCCACGACATGGAGGAGCTGGAGCGGTTCCTGCGCGAGCCGAGGAAGCGGAAGAAGCAGCCGCGCCGGGTCTCCCCGGACGCCTGAGGAGCCATCCATGGACCGCCGCGTACGCCACGTCGACGACCTCCCCCTCACCCGCTCCACCATGGTGGGATCGATCCGGGTCCACGCCATCGAGGCGGGCCTCCAGTGGCTCGACGGCGGCGCCATGTTCGGCGTGGTGCCCCGGCCGCTCTGGGAGCGTCGCCTCCCGCCCGACGAGCGGAACAGGATCCCGCTGGCGCTGCGCTGCCTCCTGGTGGAGGCCCCGGGCGCGCTGGTGCTGGTGGATACGGGGATCGGCAACAAGGAAGGCGCCAAGTTCAAGGACATCTACGGCGTCTCCAACGACGGCTCGCCCACGCGGCTGGAGGACGGCATCCGCGCCGCCGGCTTCCGGCCCGCAGACATCGACATCGTCCTCTCCACCCACCTCCACTTCGACCACGCCGGCGGCAACACCCTCCTGGACGAGGACGGGGAGCTGCGGCCCGCGTTCCCCGGCGCCCGCCACGTGGTCCAGAAGGCCGAGCTGGAGTTCGCACACCGGGACAACGAGCGGATCCGCGCCAGCTACATCCTGCGCAACATCGATCCCGTCACCGACGCGGGCCTGTGGGACCTGGTCGAGGGGGAGGCGGCGGTGACCGAGGGGGTGCGGGTGCTGCCCACGCCGGGCCACACGCCGCACCATCACTCGGTCCTGGTGGAGAATGACGGGGAGACGCTGTGCTACCTGGCCGACGTGTGCCCCACCGCGGCGCACGTGCCCCTGCCGTGGATCATGGGCTACGACCTGGAGCCCCTGGTCACCCTGGACTCCAAGAAGGGCCTCTGGACCCGCGCCCGCCGGGAGGGCTGGCTGCTGGCGTTCGAGCACGACCCGGACGTTCCCTGGGGGCGCCTCGAGCCCTCGGAGGAGCGGCCCACCCTGGTGCCGGAGGCGTGGGCCGCCGGGTGACCCCTCGGGCTGCCCTTTCTATCTTCCGGGCCCCGCCACGCTGACGGCGGCGGCCGATCCACATACATCATGCAGGCGGAGCGAGCGAATGACGGACAAGGCGAGGACCCCGGTGATCCTGAAGGGCGGCGCCCGGACGCCCATCGGCCGCTTCCTGGGCGGCCTCTCCCCTCTGGCGGCGCCCGACCTGGGCGCCATCGCCGTGCGCGCGGCGGTCCAGCGCGCGGGCATCGACGCGGACGAGGTGGACGAGGTCATCCTGGGCCACGTGGTGACCGGGGGCGCGGGGCAGGCGCCCGCCCGCCAGGCCGCGGTCAACGGCGGCGTGCCGGCCACGGTGCCCGCGGTGACGATCAACAAGGTGTGCGGCTCCGGCCTCAAGGCGGTGATGCTTGCCGCGCAGGCGGTGAAGGCCGGAGACGCGCGGCTGGTGGTGGCCGGGGGCATGGAGTCCATGTCCAACGTGCCCTACTACCTCCGCGGCATGCGCCAGGGTGTGAAGTTCGGCGACCAGAAGGTGCAGGACGGCCTGATCCACGACGGCCTCTGGTGCTCGTTCGGCGAGTGCCACATGGGCGGGCACGCCGAGTACACGGCCGCCAAGGCCGGGGTCACGCGCCATCAGGCCGACGCATTCTCCCTGCGCTCCCACCAGAAGGCCGTCGCGGCCACGGACGAGGGAAAGTTCGCCGCCGAGATCGTGCCGGTGGAGATCCAGGGCCGCAGGGGCGCCACCGTGGTGGACGCAGACGAGGGCCCCCGGCGCGACACGTCGGTGGAGGCGCTGGGCAAGCTGCGCCCCGCGTTCCCGAAGGACGCCCCCGAGGACATCGAGGAGCTGGTGGTGACGGCGGGCAACGCGCCGGGGCTCAACGACGGCGCCGCCGCCCTGGTCGTGGCCTCGCTGGAGTACGCCGAGGCGCACGGCCTGGAGGTCGAGGCGGTGATCCGGGGCTACGCGTCGGGCGCCACCGAGCCCCGCGACCTCTTCTTCGCCCCCGTCGACGCGGTGGGACGCCTCATGAAGAAGGAGGGGACGTCCATCGGCGACTACGACCTGGTGGAGCTCAACGAGGCCTTCGCCGTGCAGGCGCTGGCCGACATGCAGGCGCTGGAGATGGACGAGGCGCGGGTCAACGTCCACGGCGGCGCCGTGGCGCTGGGCCATCCCATCGGCGCCTCGGGGGCGCGCGTGCTGGTCACGCTCCTCAACGCCATGGAGCAGCGCGACGCGGAGACCGGCCTCGCCACGCTCTGCCTGGGTGGCGGCAACGCCGTGGCCCTCTCCGTGGAGAAGGTCTGACCCGGCCATGAGGGGCGGCGTCCTCCGCACCGGTGGAGGGCGCATCCGCCTGGGCTGGCGCCTCCTGCTGTGGGCCGTGGCGGTCCTCGCCCTGGCGCTCGGCACGGCGATCCTGGTGCCGGCCACGCGCCTTCCGTGGGTCTCCCTGCCGCTCCTGGTGGCGGGGCTCGGGGCGGGTTGGCTCCTCCTCTCGCTGGACGGCCGGCCGCCGGGCGAGCTCGGCTTCCGCCTCTCCCGCTCGGCGCCCGCCGAGGCGGGGAAGGGGACGGCGCTGGGGGTGACGGTGGGACTCGCGGCGGTCGCCGCCATGGCCGCGGCGGGCGGCGTCCGCTGGACCGGCGACGAGGGGAGCCTGGCCGCCTGGACGGCCATGGGCGCGGCCGCCCTGTGGTCCCTGGCCCTGCCCGCCGCCGCCGAGGAGGCCCTCCTGCGCGGCTATCCGCTGCGCGCCCTGGCCGAAGCCTGGGGGGGCGCCGTGGCCGTCGTGCTGACGTCCGTGACGTTCGCCCTCCTCCACGCCGCCAATCCCGACGTGGGGCTGGCGGGCCTCCTCAACGTCGCGGTCGCCGGCGTCTTCCTGGGGGCTCTGGCCCTGCGCACGGGCAGCCTCTGGTGGGCGAGCGGTGCCCACCTCGGGTGGAACTGGGCCCACGCCTTCCTCGCCGACCTCCCCGTGAGCGGCTACGAGCTGATGGACGCGCCCCTGCTGGAGCCGGTCCTGCGCGGGCCCTCCTGGGTGAGCGGGGGCCGCTTCGGCCCCGAGGGGAGCCTGGTGGTCACGGCCGTGCTCGCCGGGGCGGCGGCGTGGACCTGGCGAACGCGCCACCTGGGGCCGGTCCCGGGAGCCCCGTCCTGGAGGGGCGCGTCGCCCCCTCCGGAGGACCGTCCCGGCGCCACGGGGGTTCTGTCATGACGGCCGGCCGGCCCGGGAGAGGTCCCGCCGGCGGCGGCCCGGTGCAGCTGGGACGCGCGCATTCGACGGAGGGACGGCATTCCGGAATGGAGATCCGACGCATCGCGGTGATCGGTGGCGGCACGATGGGCAACGGCATCGCCCACGTGTTCGCCCAGGGCGGGCACGACGTCATGCTGGTGGACGTGTCGCAGGACGTCCTGGATCGGGCGCGTGAGAGCATCGGCAGGAACCTGGACCGCCAGGTGAAGAAGGGCGCCGTGGCCGCCGGGGAGAAGGACGCCATCCTGGGCCGCGTGGACACGTCCACGTCGGTGGAGCGGGGGGTCGCCGACGCCGACCTGGTCGTGGAGGCCGTGCCCGAGAAGCCCGAGCTCAAGTACGAGCTGTTCGCGCGCCTCGACGAATCGGCGCCGGACGAGGCCCTCCTCGCCAGCAACACGTCGTCGATCTCCATCACGGCGATCGCCGCCCACACGAGCCGCCCCGAGAGGGTCATCGGGATGCACTTCATGAACCCGGTGCCCGTCATGCAGCTCGTCGAGGTCATCCGCGGCCTCGCCACCAGCGATGACACCACCGGCACGGTGATGGAGCTGTCGCGCGCCCTGGGCAAGACGCCGGTGGAGGTCAACGACTTCCCGGGCTTCGTGTCGAACCGCGTGCTCATGCCCATGATCAACGAGGCCGTGTTCGTCCTGATGGAAGGCGTGGCCGAGCCCGACGCCATCGACACGGTCATGAAGCTGGGCATGAACCACCCCATGGGGCCCCTGGCGCTGGCCGATCTCATCGGCCTGGACACCTGTCTGAACATCCTCGAGGTTCTCCACCGCGAGCTGGGCGACGACCGCTACCGCCCCTGTCCGCTGCTCCGCAAGCACGTGGCCGCGGGCTGGCTGGGACGCAAGAGCGGGCGCGGCTTCCATCGCTACGACTGAAGACCGGAGACCATGAGCGCGACGCTGCTGACCGACGAACAGCTCGAGATCCGGGCTCTCGCCCGGGAGTTCGCCGCCGGAGAGATCCGTCCCCACACCGCGGCCTGGGACGAGGCGCGCGCCCTGGACGAGGGCATCTTCGCGAAGCTCGGCGAGCTGGGCTTCCTGGGCATGCTGGTGCCCGAGACGTACGGCGGCCTCGAGCTGGACCCCCTCACCTACCTCCTGGTCATCGAGGAGCTGGCGTGGGGCGACGCCTCCGTGGCGCTGGCCGTCGCCGTCCAGAGCTATCCCTGGGCGCGCATCCTGGTACGGTACGGATCCGACGAGCAGAAGGAGACGTGGCTGCCGCGGCTGGCCTCGGGCGAGGTCATCGGGGCCTTCGCCCTGTCCGAGCCCGACGCCGGCAGCGACGCCGCTTCGCTGCGCACGAGGGCCGAGCGCGACGGCGACGGGTGGCGCCTGTCGGGCACCAAGCGCTGGGTCACCAACGGACAGCGAGCCGGCCTGGCGCTGGTGTTCGCGCGTACGTCCGAGGGCAACGGCGGCCACGGGATCGGCGTGTTCCTCGTGGAGCCCTCGACCGAGGGCTACCGGGTGACCGGCCGCGAGACCACCATGGGCGTCCGGGCCTCCGAGACGGTGACGGTGAGCCTGGAGGACGTCCGGGTCGGCGCCGACGCGCTGGTGGGCGACGCGTCGCGGGGTTTCCAGTACGCCATGGAGACGCTGGACATGGGACGCTGCTCCATCGCCGCCCAGGCCCTCGGCATCGCCCGCGCCGCGTACGAGCACGCCGTGGGGTACGCCCTGGAGCGCGAGCAGTTCGGCCAGGCCATCGCCGGCTTCGGCGCCATCCGCGACAAGCTGGCCGAGATGGCGCGGCGCATCGAGGCGGCCCGGGCCCTGACCCACGCCGCCATCCGTCGCCTGCACGCCACCGACGCGCCCGCCGGACCTTCGGCCACCGCGATGGCCGCCATGGCCAAGATCACCGCTTCCGAGGCGGCCATGTGGGTGTCCGACGAGGCGGTGCAGGTGTTCGGGGGCTACGGCTACATGCGCGACTACCCCGTGGAGAAGCTCATGCGCGACGCCAAGGGGACGGAGATCTACGAAGGCACCAGCGAGATCCTGAGGCTGGTGATCGGACGCGAGCTGCTCCGGGACGTCCGGGGCTCATAGCGAGGCGCGGGACCAGGCCTCCCAGGAGGGTCACACGGTGGAAGCGAGCACGAGAACTGCGGCGGCGGGCAAGGACGCGGGCCGGACGCCGGGCGCCGGCGACGGCACCCGTCCAGCGTCGGTCCCGGAAGACGCGAGCATCTTCGACCTGATGGCGGAGCGCCAGCACGAGCAGCTCGTCTTCTGGCACGAGCCGCGGCTCGGCTACAAGGGCATCATCGCCATCCACGACACGTCCCTGGGCCCGGCCCTCGGCGGCACGCGCTTCTGGAGCTACGGGAGCGACCGGGAAGCGGTGGTCGACGCGCTGCGGCTCGCCCGCGGCATGACCTACAAGGCCGCCGTGGCGGGGGTGAACCTGGGCGGCGGGAAGTCGGTCATCATCGGCGACAACAAGACCTCCCACCGCGAGCTCGTCTTCCGGGCCCACGGCCGCGCGGTGGAGTCGCTGGGGGGGCGCTACATCACAGCCGAGGACGTGGGCACCAGCGTGGACGACATGGAGTACATCCGCGCCGAGACGGACCACGTCGTGGGGGTGTACGGGGGCTCCGGAGATCCTTCGCCCATCACGGCCTTCGGCACGTTCAACGGCATCAAGGCCGCGGTCTGGCACCGCTACGGCGACGACGCCCTCGAGGGGAAGCACGTCCTGGTGCAGGGCCTCGGAAACGTGGGCTACCACCTGTGCGAGGATCTGCACGCCGAGGGCGCACGCCTCACGGTCACCGACATCGACCCCGCGAGGGTGCGGCTCGTCGTGGAGGCGTTCGACGCCACCCCCGTCGCTCCAGACGCCATCTACGACGTCGAGGCCGACATCTTCGCGCCCTGCGCGCTGGGAGCGGTGATCAACGACGAGACGCTCCCGCGCCTGCGCGTGGACATCATCGCCGGGGCCGCGAACAACCAGCTCGCCGACAGCGACCGGCATGCCCGGGCGGTGCAGGAGAAGGGGATCCTCTACGCCCCCGACTACGTCATCAACGCCGGTGGCCTCATCAACGTATACGGCGAGCTCAAGGGGTGGTCGGCCGAGCGCTCCAAGCGGAAGGCCGGCGAGATCTACCAGACGCTGTGTCGCATCTTCGAGCGCGCGGACGAGGAAGGGCTGCCCACCGCCGAGGCGGCCGACCGCATCGCCGAGCAGCGCATCGCCGAGGCGCGCCACCTGGGCCGCACCTGGCTCTGATGCCGCGGCTTCCCCCACGCCCACGGAACGCCGACCCATGATCCACGAGCACCTTCGCGCCGCCGACCCCGAGGTCTACGAATCGGTGGTCAACGAGGCCCGCCGACAGGCCACGCAGCTCGAGCTCATCGCCAGCGAGAACTTCGTGTCCCGGGCCGTGCTCGAGGCTGCGGGGACCGTCCTGACGAACAAGTACGCCGAGGGGCTTCCGGGGAAGCGCTACTACGGCGGCTGTGAGTGGGTGGACGTCTCCGAGGCGCTGGCACGCGATCGGGCGAAGGCGCTGTTCGGCGCCGAGCACGCCAACGTACAGCCCCACTCCGGCGCCCAGGCGAACATGGCGGCGTACCTCGCCGTGATGGAGCCCGGAGACCGCCTGCTCGGCATGAACCTGAGCCACGGAGGCCACCTCACCCACGGCTCTCCGGTGAACTTCAGCGGGAGGCTGTTCCAGGTGAGCGCGTACGGGGTGCGCGACTCCGACGGACGGGTGGACTACGAGGCCCTCCGGCAGCAGGCCCTGGAGGAGCGCCCCAGGGTGATCGTGGCCGGGGCCAGCGCCTATCCCCGCATCCTGGACTTCGAGACCTTCGGCGAGATCGCCCGGGAGGCCGGCGCCCTCCTGATCGTGGACATGGCCCACATCGCGGGCCTGGTGGCCGCGGGGGAGCACCCGAGCCCGGTTCCCCACGCCGACATCGTCACCACCACGACGCACAAGACCCTGCGCGGGCCCCGGGGCGGCCTGATCCTCTGCAGGGAGGCCCACGCCAAGGCCATCGACAAGTCGGTGTTCCCGGGCATCCAGGGGGGCCCCCTCATGCACATCATCGCGGCCAAGGCGGTGGCCCTGCGCGAGGCGCTCCAGCCTTCGTTCCACACCTACGCCCGGCAGATCGTGGCCAACGCCCGGGCCCTGGCCGGAGGCCTGTCGGAGCGGGGCTTCCACCTGGTGAGCGGCGGCACCGACACGCACCTCCTCCTGGTGGACCTGAGGCCCAGCCACGGGGATCTCACGGGGAAGGACGCCGAGCAGGCGCTGGAGCGCGCCGGCATGACGGTGAACAAGAACACCGTGCCGGGCGAGACCCGCTCGCCCTTCGTGACCTCGGGACTGCGCATCGGCACGCCGGCCGTCACCACGCGCGGCCTGCGCGAGGCGGAGATGGCACGCGTGGCGGGCTGGATCGCCCGGGTGCTGCACGCTCCCGGGGACGAGGACACCCTGCGCTCGGTGCGCCGCGAGGTGAGGGAGCTGTGCGACGCCTTCCCGCTCTACCAGGAGCTGGCCTCGGCCGATATCTGAGGCCGCCGGCCGGACGAGAATGCGCGGCCCCGCCGTCGCCGGTTCCGTCAAGGGCTGGCGCCTCGGCGGAGGGATCGTAACATTTCGCCCATGACGGACCTGCAGTTCGCCGAGGAGATCCTCCTCCAGCTCCAGGAGAGGCATCCGCGCTTCCACGGGAAGGCGTACCTCTTCCTGCTCTCGGCGCTCCACCACGTGATGGAGCGGCTCGAGGAGCCGCGCCACATCTCGGGGCAGGAGCTGGCGGAGGGCGCGCGGGAGGTGGCCATCGAGCGCTACGGCCCCCTGGCGCGCACCGTCCTCGAGCACTGGGGCATCCACGCCACCGACGACCTCGGCGCCATCGTCTTCGCCCTGGTGGAGTGCGGCATCCTCGTCAAGCAGAACGAGGACCGGCGCGAGGACTTCCGCGACGTGTTCGACTTCGAGGAAGCCTTCGAGCTGGACTACCCCTGGGGGGCGAAGCTCTAGAGGGGTGTCGAAGAAGGGGAGGGTGTCCGAGCCGCGGCTCACTCCGCACACGTTACCCGGCCACGCAAGAGACGCTACATGGCGGATGAAGGATCGTTTCCGCGCTGTCAGAAGTGCAACGACGGGCTCCTCCTGCCCCTCTCCGACTACGGGCGGGACGGTGCCCCGATCCGCTACAAGGCCTGGGTGTGCTCCAATCCGGAGTGCGGCTTCAACATCCGCATCGACAACGGCGAGATCACCCTCGGCCGCACGATCGGGCAGAGCAACAAATAGCGCCGCCGCTCCGGGAGGCGGCGCTCCCGCCGTCCGGCCGGCGGCCGCCCGTCCCTCCGCCTCGACATCCTTGAGCGCCCTCTTCCGGTGACGCCGCCGCTCCGCCCCTACGGTCTCGCAGACCTTCCCGTCCCCACGGGCGAGGAATCGGCGTCCTTCGACCGCTCGGCCATCGACGACCTCGGCGTACCGGAGCGTGTTCTCATGGAGAGCGCCGGCCGCGCCACCGCCCACGTCGTGCAGCGGCTGTGGCCCTCGGGCGAGGTGGTGGGCGTGGTGGGCGGCGGCAACAACGGGGGCGACACCCTGGTGGCCCTGCGCACGCTCTCGGCGTGGGGCCGGCGCGTGCGGGCCGTGGTCGTGGCCGACCGTCCCCGCGAGGAGCCCCTGTTGCATGGCCGGGCGCTCCCGCGGATCCTCGACGAGGGGCACGGCGACGCCCCCTGGGAGCTCCTGGCGGGGGCCGACGTCGTGCTGGACGGCGTCCTGGGCACGGGCATCCGCGGCGCTCCCCGCCCCCGGCAGGCGCGGGCGATCCAGGCGCTCAACGAAGCGCGAGCCCCGGTGCTGGCGCTGGATATCCCCTCGGGCGTGGACGCCGCCACGGGCGCGGTGGCCGGCGAGGCCGTGCGCGCCGACGTCACGGTGGCGTTCGGTTGGCCCAAGCTCGGCACGCTGCTGGGGGAAGGGCGGCGCCACCGGGGGCGCCTCGTGGCTGTCGAGATCGGATTTCCCCCCCCCGGGCCGGACGCCTTCGGAGCCGCCCTGGTGACGCCGGCCTGGGCGGCGGCCCGCCTGCCGCGCCGCGAGCCGGAGACCCACAAGTACGAGGTGGGGGCCGTGCTGGTGGTGGCGGGCCGCCGGGGAATGGCC
>JAHWKH010000260.1 GCA_019347995.1 Gemmatimonadota bacterium
CCTGAAAGACGACGGATCCGGCTGGCGCTCGGCCAGCAGCCCGCCGAGGACCGCGGTCAGGACATCGGCGCGATCAGTTCGATGTGCAGCACCGAGACATCGTCGCGGTCATACGAGCCTCGTGTCCCGTGGGGCGCGCGGGTCTCGACAGGGCGTTGCACCCATTCGCCCGCCTCACGCGGGGATCACCGCTCGACCGGCGCGAACGGCGGCATCGGCGAGATCGCGGTCCCAGGTGAGGAGCACGAGGTCTGGTTCATCCACGCTCAGCGCGGTGGCCAGGTGCACGGCGTCGTAGCCGCGCAGGGCGTACAGCTCGGCGATCTCGCCGGCGTGCTGTGCGAGCGCCCAGTCGACGCCGACCAGCGCCATGGCCGTGCAGGCGGCCTCGAGGTCCCTCACGGCCGTGCGTAGCCCGGCCTGGTCGATGCGCCCGGAGCGCCCGGCGGCCGCAAGCGCGGCGCGCGCCTCCGGATAGGGCACGGCATGGTCCCTCTCCACCCGGAACGGCGCCAGGGTGCCGTCGTAATCCAGGAGCAGGACCCGGGACGGCGCGGTGGCAAGATGGGCGAAAAAGCCCTCGACATCCACCCGCGGGCTCAGGCGCTCCACGGGACCGGCGCGGCGTGGAGGCGTCGGGAGGACGACACGGGGCCGGCCCGGGAGGTCATGTCGGCAGCGAAGAGGTGAGGTCCACGCGGGACGATCCTCCGTTCAGGAGCGAATGGACGATGGTGAGGTGATCGCGCAGCAGGCGCGTCATGAGGAAGCGGGACCGGACGTGCTCGCGGGCTTCCCTGCCCATGCGCTCCCGGACGTCCGGCTCGGCCAGCAGCTGTCGGATGCGCAGCGCGGCCCCTTCGGCCGAGTTCACGAGGAAGCCGGTGCGTCCCTGGAGGATCTGGAGCCGGATCCCGCCCACGTTGCCGCCGACGACGGGACGCCCCTTCCAGAGTCCCTCGGAGACGGTGAGCCCGAACCCTTCGCGCGTGGACTTCTGGACGACCACGTCGGCGGCGCGTTGGAGCGCGTTGACGGTGAGGTGGGCGTCGGGAGGGAGCAGCAGGACATGGAGGTCGGGGTCGTAGCCGGCGGCCTCCCGCACCTCTTCGAGCACCTCGGCGCCTTCGGGGTCGTCGATGGCGGTGCCGCCGGCCAGCACGAGCTGGACCCCCGGGAACGACCGCTTGACCAGCTTGTAGGCGCGGATGACACCCACCGGGTCCTTGAAGCGGTCGAAGCGGGAGACCTGGACCAGCAGCGGGCGGTCCGGGTCGAGGCCGAACTCGTGGCGCACCTCGTCCACCTCGTCGCCGGAGAGGGCGCGGTTCTTCTGGCTCAGCGGATCGATGGCCGGGGGCACCAGGAACTGCGGATGATCCAGCCCCTGGCTGAAGTCGGGCAGCGAGAAGACGCTGGCGTCGTAGGGCCGGACGAACTCCTCCAGATAGCGCCAGACGGGGCTGTGGGGCCGGCTCAGGTCGATGTGGCAGCGCCAGATCCACAGACCCTCCCGCTCCGGGACGTGGCGCAGCAGGGGCAGCGGCTGCGGGTCGTGGATCATCACGACGTCGGCGTCCCGCAGCGAGCCTCGCAAGCGCTCGGCGTTCAGTCGGTTCGTCGCCTCGTACGCCGCCAAGAGGTCCTCGCCGAGGTCGATCGGGTCTCCCTGGAGGGCGTTGTGCATGCCCTTGGTGCAGCGGAAGTAGTCCGCCTCACCGCTCACCACCTCCCAGCTCACGTCCACCCCCAGGGCCACGGTGAGGGGCACCAGCTTGTTCAGGATCTCCGCCACGCCCCCGCCCTGCCGGGTCGAGTTGACGTGGACGAGCCGCCGCCCCTCCAGCCGTCGGGCGAGCTGGCGGAGGTGCTCGACCTCCCGCTCGCCGGCGACGTTGGCGTAGCGCTCCAGCAGCGCCTCCCCCGACGCGTCCGCGAGGGGGTGCCGCGCGACGGGGGCAGAGACCGGCCCGGCGCCGTCGCTCACGTCGTGCCGCCGTTGCCCAGCGTGGCTTCGGTCATCGCCACCAGGCGCTGGCGCAGCCCCGCCTCGTCGTGGAGGAAGAGGTCGACCGTCTCCAGCCGCTCCGCCAGCTCCTGGCCGGCACGGCCCCAGCCTCTCAGCCAGCCCTGCATCTCGGCGCCCGCGTGGACGGGGCTGCCGGGGGCGTCCACGAAGTGGTGGAGGAGGCTGGTGGTGGGCAGCCCGGGCAGGCGCCGAGGCAGCTCCTCCGGGTGCCCGAGGAGCTCGTCGGTGTCGTAGATCACCACGTGCGCCATCAGGAAGTGGAACCCGTGGCCTTCCTGGGCTTCGGTGGCGGGGACCCCCGGCTCCTCGAGCCTCTCTTCCAGGATCTGCAGAACCCGGTTCCGCAGATCCTCGATGGTGGCGTGGCGACGTGGATCGACGAGGGCCAGGCGCTCGGCCAGAACGAGGTCGTGGAGGTCCTCGGCGGCCCAGTTGGCGAGATCGTTGCCGTATTCCCCAGGCGACCAGCCCGGGCGCAGGAGCCTCCCCCAGAAATGCAGGAACAGGCTGTCGTCGGGCGCGGACACCACACGCTCACGCAGCTCCCGGCGGTTGAGGGCCCGCAGCCCCGTGGCCCGGTAGGTGAGGGTGTAGTCCCGCAGACGCAAGGGAGCGGGCTCGCTCACGTCGCCGCCTTCTCCGGCGGCGACTCTCCCCGCAGGGTCGCCGCGTCGGCCTCGGGGCTGGACGGGTTGATGTGGATTCCGGTGGCCATCTCGAAGCCGGCCAGGTGCCCGATGCGCGGGCGGAGCTGGATGAACCAGTGGAGCGCGCGTGAGCCGCTGCGACTCCGTGGCCCGGAGTGCAGCATGAGGTTGTAGTCCGGGTCGCCGGCCCGCTCGCGGTAGCGCCGGAGCACCTCGCCCAGCATGCGCGCCAGCGCCTTCCTCTCCTCGGGCTCCGCCTCGCCGAACTCGGCCTGGTGCCGACGGGGGATGATCCACAGCTCGTAGGGCCCCTCGGCGGCGAAGGGGACCACCGCCATGAAATGCTCGTCCTCCAGGACCACCCTCCGGTCCCAGGCCCGCTCCACGTTCGGGAGGCTGCACAGCAGGCAGCGGCCCGAGTCGCCATGGTATCCCATCATGCGGATCTCCCGCACCCGCACCTCGGGAGGGATGGTGGTGGTGGCGATGAGCTGGGCGTGGGGATGGGCGAGCGAGTTGCCCGCGCTCTCGCCCCGGTTGCGGAACAGGATGACGCGGGCGGCCTCTCCGTCCTCGGAGACCGCGCTGAAGCGCTGGTGGTAGGCCTCCACCACCCCCTCCAGCTCGGCCACCTCCATGTCGGTCAGGTCCCGTCCGTGGTGGGGGGTCTCGATGATGACCTCCTGCTTGCCGGTGGCCGCCATGGGCTCGGCGAAGACCAGCGGCACGTCCGAGCCCAGCGCGAGCGTGGTGCCCCGGCCGCGCCGCCGGGGTGCGTCCTCCTCCGCGTCGCTCTCCTCGGGCGTGTCGGTGAAGGCCGGATACCGGTTCGGCACGACGCGCACCGACCACTCGGACCCGTTGGCGGAGGGGGTCTCGGTGGTGATGCTCGGGAGGGCGCTCTCGTTGCCGGGGCAGAAGGGACAGGATCCGGGGTCGGAGGTCCCGGCGGCGTCGCGCCGCGTCCCGGTGCCCTCGACGGGGCGCTCGCCGCGGTCGGGCGCCACGGCGACCCACCGTCCGGTCAGGACGTTCTGGCGCAGTTCTCCCGGCATCCGCTCGGTCTCGTCTGGCGTCAAGGGGGGGCGTCGGACGGTCGAGTCCCGCCGCCGTCACCGGTGCCGCACCGTTGCGACCTTCGTGCCAGGGGGCTCACGACGAAGCTCTCACCGTATGAGGATTGCTCGCATGAAACGTTTCCGCCCTCTTCGGGGGGAGCGGCTTGAAGCGCGTCACCTGATGGCCGCTGATGCCGGCCTTTCGCTTCACAACGCCGATCTGCCGTCTGATGTCAACCAAGACGGAGTGGTCTCGGCGGTCGACGCGCTCCAGGTGATCAACTACCTGAATCGAGACTCCTCGGCCGATGGCGAAGCGACCGCTTCATCCGGCGCGCC
>JAHWKH010000261.1 GCA_019347995.1 Gemmatimonadota bacterium
TACGTCCACACGGACTTCGTGAACTACAGCGGCGGTGCGGCAACTGCCGCCAATGCCGCTCCCACTCCCGCCGAACAAGCTCCAGTTGCCGCCGAGACCTCCGTTGGTGCGGAGAACGCCCCCTTTGAGGCAGCGGCCGTCACCGGCTACACGACCGTGGTAGGAACCAACGGCGACGGCCTGCGCTGCCGCTCCGCCGCCAGCAACGGCTCCACCTCGGCGAGCGGTGTCCCTGCCCGCACCACCAGTGTCAGCGACCCCGGTTCGTAGAGCTCGACGCCGCGAAGCCCCGCGGTCGAAACCGCCTGCCCGTGGGTCGGGTTACCCACACGCCTCGTGCCGCCGCCAAGGACGCGGAGCGGCCCTGTGGAGACGCGGACCGCCTCCGCGAGCTCGGCCTCTGTTGCCGGCTGGACGACCCGATCGAGCGTCTCGGTCATGCCGCGGCCGCCGGCCACGCCCGTCGCCACCGCGTCATCGGCGGGAAGCTGGTCGATGGTGAGCTGCCAGGGCGCGGGGAGCGCAGTGACCTCGGTGGTGAGCGCGGCGGCGAGCATGACCGCGCCGAGCGTCGCCGGCAGGACGGCGGTGGCGACCATGGGCATGGCGAGGTCGCCGGTGGCGAGCTGCGGAAAGAGGACGATGGCCGCCAGCGCCAGGACGAAGACCAGGAGGTTGAGCGCCAGGATCATGACGATGGCGAAGAGCACGCCCCGACGGATGGTGGCCATGTCCTTCATGGCGTAGAGCCGGATGAGCTTCTCCGGGGTGGCGATGCCCCCCAGGAAGAACGACAGCCCCATGGTCAGGAGGAGCGAGGCGGGCATGGTCTCCCACGTGAAGACCAGGGGGTGGGCCGACTCCACGAGCGCGAGGAGGCCGCCGAGGCCGTCCACCTGCCGGAGGGCCAGGGGCACCGCGAAGAGGGCGCCCAGCGCCATCACCACGAGCTGGAAGGCGTCGGTGTAGACCACCGCGATCATTCCCCCGGCCACCGTGTAGACCAGGAGGACGGCCGTGAAGACCATCATCCCCGTGGTCACGGGCACGCCGAAGACGATGTTGGCGATGAGCCCTCCGGCCACGATCTGCGCCTGGACGTAGACCACGGTGGCCACCAGGACGATGAGGCCCGCCAGCCCCCGGATCCCCTTTCCGTAGTACCGCGTCTCCATGAACGCCGGCAGGGTGAGCTCCTTCTGCCGGGTGAAGCGGGGCGCCAGGACCGCCGCCATGAACCAGTAGGCCAGGGGGATGGAGAGGAGGACCCATCCGAAGGACCATCCGGCCGTGTACATCACGCCGATGGTCCCGACGAACGTGCCGGCGCTGGTGTGGGTGGCGGCGAGCGTGGCGCCGCCGGAGAACCAGCCCAGCTCGCCCCCCGCGATCCAGTAGTCCGCCTCGCTGCGGGTGGCGCGCAGGCTGTACCAGCCGATGGCGAAGACGACCAGGAAGTAGCCCAGGAAGACCCAAGCCCGGGTGCTCACCCGCTCACCTCCGCTCCTCCCAGAGCATCCAGACGACGTAGCCCAGCAGCACCGCCCCGCACGCCAGGAACAAGCCCCAGAAGACGAAGCCGGCGCCCCTCACGGCCCGACCACCGCCGCCGCCCCGCGCGGGCGCGACGCCACCCGCGACATGGCCGGCACTCCCGGCGTCATGCCGCCACCTTCCGGAGGTGCCGCCACCCCACCAGGCCGAAACCCACCAGCACGATGGCCGCCAGGGCGTCCAGCGCCTCGGGCATGCCGGGCCGCCACGCCCCGTCGGAGCGCCCCCGCAGGCTCACCAGGGCGGGGACCACCGGGAGCCGCACCTCCCAGGTCCCCCCGGCGGTGCGGGCCAGGCCGGTGGGAAAGCCGCCCGAGACCGCCCACGCCTCCGGAAGCCGAACGGATGCGTCGAAGATCCGGGAGGCGCCCGGCTCCGGGGGCAGGTCCACGACCAGGATCGGGAGGCGGACCCGCACGCGCGGACCCGATCGTTCGACGGCCCCGGCCACGCGATAGACGAGGGAGAACGAGGCCTCCCCCGACGCCGGCGCCAGGGCGGCGAGCGGGATCACGGCCGTCCGCATGCTCCCCGTCTCCGTCGTGAGGGGGAGGGTCCCGGGCGCCGGCACGCCCGCGTCCGCGGTCGCGGCGCGCGGCGAGCCCCCCGGTGCCGACGGTGGAGGCCTCACGCCGGCCGCGCCCGGCGTCTCCACCCCGAACCGCTCGACGGACGCGGGGCCGAAGCCCAGGATCTCCAGCCGGAGCCCGGCCGGCGCCGGGCCCTCCAGGGCCACCCGGTAGTCGACGCGGACCTCCACGTCGGTCCCCCCTTCGGCCACGACGGCGAAGAGGCGGGCGGAGCGCACCGACGCCTGCCCGGCGGCGGCCTGGCCCTCGGCGGGCTCGCCCCCGGCGAGGAAGGCCACGGAGGCCAGGAGGGGGAGGAGGGCGGTCGGGATCCTCACGGGCCGCTCAGGCCCAGGCCTCGGCCATCACCCGCAGCGCGTTGCCGCCCATCACCTTCTCGATGTCCTCGTCCCCGTACCCGTGCTTGACCAGCCACCGTACGATGTTCTTCGAGCCCTCGGTGGGGTTCTCGATGCCTTCCACGTACTCGACCTCGTCGTACTCCTGGCCCGGCGTCGCCGCCCCCTTGGAATCCGCCAGGGAGAGGGCGGCGGCGTAGGTCCGGTGGAGCCCCACGTGATCGCCGTACACCGTGTCGGGCCCGAACCCCACGTGGTCGACGCCGACGCGGGACTTCACGTACTCGAAGTGCTCCATGAACGACTCGAGGGTGTGGACCGGGTGGCGCTCCGTGAGGGTGGTGTGGGGCGCCGCCTCGATCCCGATGACGCCCCCCTTGGCCGCCACCGCCTCCAGGACCTCGTCCGGAGCGAGCCGCTTCGAGCTCCACAGGGCGCGTGCGCCGATGTGGGAGAGGACGATGGGCTTCTCGCTGCACTCCACCGTGTCCAGCGTGGTCCGGTCCCCGCAGTGGGAGCAGTCGATGAGCAGCCCCACCTTGTTCATGCGCTCCACCGCCTTCCGGCCGAACTTCGTGAGGCCCCCGTCCCGGTCCTCCTTGAGCCCGTTCCCCAGCGCGTTCGACTCGGAGTAGGTGATCCCCAGGGAGCGGACGCCGAAGCCGTGGAGGAGGTCGATGCGGTCCAGGTCGTGCTCGATCATGGCCGCACCCTCCATGGTGGCGACCCACGCCACCCTGCCCTCCTCGTGGGCCCGTCGCACGTCCGCCGTCCTGAGGCAGGGGACGACGAAGTCCTGGTGGGCCAGGTCGCACAGCCGCATGCCCAGGTCGTGGAGGACGTCGTCCCACTGCCACCCGGACCGGGAGTGGATGCGGCAGATGCCGTCCATGAGGTTGTCGAAGACGCAGTCCCACCACGACGCGGCGAGCCCCTCGAAGGCGGTGGCCATGCGGCCGTGGCGGGCATACTCGGGGGTCTCCTCGATGGCCTCGGGAAACGCGCCCAGGTGCTCGTGCATGGAGACGAAGAGGCAGCGCCCCGCGAGCTCGCGCACCCGGGCCTCCTCGGCGTCGGTGAGGGGCACCGGGTGACCAGGGACCCGCTCCACCTCGTCGCAGAGGTCGAAGTGCCGGTAGTCGGCCCCGGGCTCCAGGTAGGAGAAGGAGCGGTAGCCGCTCCAGCGCTTCTCGAGGCTCATGGCGTGCTCCGCTGGGTCGTGACGTTGAGGGGATCGGCTGAACGACGGCGCCTCCCGGTGCGGGGCCTCTCGGGCTCCGTCTCCGGCGGGACGCCGGTGATCGTTCAACGTGGCGGCGCCAGGGGCAAGCGGCCGCTGCGTCGGACGTGGGCTCGACCCGCCGGTCCCGGCCGCCAGGCGGCGCTCGGCTCCCCGTGGATGGCCCCTTCTCCCATGGCCCGGCCCGACCCCTGTGCTCACGCTTGCGTCGACGGGGTACGAATCTCCAGGAGGTCCGGCCGCGGTGCTCCCGCAAAGGTCTGCGGCCCCAGATGCCGCGCCGGAAACGTGACATCCCCCGCAGCCGGGAGCGGCCGGTGTCGCGTTGACCGCGCTATTCGCCGTGAACA
>JAHWKH010000262.1 GCA_019347995.1 Gemmatimonadota bacterium
CTGATCGCGGTAGACCAGACCCAGCTCATTCTGGGCAGCGGCGTGCCAGGAGAGAGCGCCGGCCGACCGGCAGAGGTCGGTGGCGAGGCGCAGATGTTCTTCGGCCTCGTCGTAGCGGTGGAGTTCATAGGCGACGATGCCCATGTTCAAGAGCACCTTTGCCTCTTCCGCCGGCTCGTGCAGCTCCTGCCAGACGGCCAGGCTGGCGGTAAAGTTGTCCAGCGCTCGCTGCACCTGTCCCGTCAGAAAGAAACAGGGAGCGGCCGTGTTCAAGGTGCGACCGCGCAGGCGCGGCGCGAGGGCCGGATCTGCCAGCAGCCGAGCGAAACAGGCAAGCGCCTCGGCGTAACGGTCGGTGCGAAAGAGCGCCGCCCCCTCGTAGTAGTCCAGCAGGTGGCGAGCGGGCTGTGCAAGCGGAGGTCCGCGCCGCACCTGGTCGATCAGCGGGAAGAGGCTGTTCGGTTCTCGATTGAGTAGCGCCTCCGCCAGCCGGGCCACCACAGTTGCGTACGCTTCGCCCCTGCCGGCTGCGCCGCGCTCGATCTCGTCCTGCAGGAGGGTGAGCGCGCGCAGGTGCAGATCGCGGAAGCGCGCAGGCGCCTGTGCGTCCATCTGCGCAAGACGTTCTGCCGCCACCTCGGGCGCCAGGGAGAACTGCCCATTCTGCTGCAGCACAGAGGGCTCCGCCTCCAGCACCTGTTGGATTGCGTCCGGCGCGGCGCCGCCTCTGCCCGGGTCGATGCCCAGGAGCAGGTGGGCCGCTTCCAGCACCTCGGCGCCACGGCCCTCGGCGGCGCCGTCGCGCAGGCGCACCGTCGGGCCGTGCAGCCACTTGTTCAGGAGCCGCCGGGAGAACGCCTCCACGGCGGCCCGCTCCTCGTCGCTCCAGTGCTCCACCGACGACAGGAGCCGCTCCATCTCCCGCTGGCGCTGGCGCTCGGCGCCCTCCCGGAGGGAGCGGATCACGGGCACCACCGCGAGGCCGCGGTACCAGGCGTCGAAGTCCCGCGCTCCCTCGTCCGCGATGGCCTCGGCCTCCATCACCGCGCCCTGCCGGCGGTCCAGGTTCTCGTCCAGGATCCGGTGCAGGTCGTCCACATTGTAGAGGAAGACGTTGTGCTCCGCGCCCACCGCGGCGTCCACGTCGCGGGGAATGGCGATGTCGATGACCAGCAGCGGGTGGCGCACGCCCCTGGGGAACGCCTCGTGGAGGGTGTCGGGCGTGATGAGGGGGTGGGGGGCGGCCGTGGAGGCCACGACGATGTCCACGTTCGCCAGGGCGGCGGTGATCCGCTCCAGGCGCACCGCTCGGCCCCGGAGCCGCTCGGCCAGGCTGGTCGCCCGGGCGTACGTCCGGTTGGCCACCACCACGCCCTCGACGCCCTGCCGGCCCAGGGCCCGGACCACCAGCTCGCTGGTCTCCCCGGCGCCCAGCACCAGGACGCGCTTCCCCCGCAGATCGCCGAAGATCTTGCCTGCGACGTCCACGGCCACCGAGGCCACCGAGGCGGATCCCTCGTTGACCCGCGTCTCTTCGCGCACCTGGCCGCCCACCGACAGCGCCGTCTGGAACAGGCGGTTGAGCACGGTTCCGACCGCCGGCGGGTCCAGGTCCTCGCTGGAGCGGCGATAGGCCTCCTTCACCTGTCCCTGGATCTCGGCCTCGCCCAGCACCAGGGAATCGAGCCCGGCCGTGACCCGGAAGAGGTGCCGGGCCGCGTCCGCCCCCCGCCGCCGGTACAGGTACTCGCGCACCGGCTGCGCCAGCCGGCCCGACTTCAACGCCAGCACGGCCTCCACCGCGTCCAGCTTCGAGTCGTCCAGGGCGGGATACAGGTAGACCTCGGTGCGGTTGCACGTGGAGAGCAGCACGGCCTCCTCCACCCTCGCCTCGTCCCGCAGGGCCCGCAGCGCCTCCACCGCCTCCGCCGGCGTGTACGCGAACCGCTCGCGCACCTCGACGGGAGCCGTGTGATGGCTGACGCCCACCATGGCCAGGGGCACGGGGCCTTGCCTGCTAGAGGAAGAAGGCCCCGAACCCGGCGAACGCCCGGGTCGCGAGGTAGGAGGCGAGGATGAGGCCGAAGCCGACGCTGCTGGCCAGCGCCGCCGCACGCTCGCCGCGGCCGACCCTGCGCACGACGAGCGCGGCCAGGATCACGCTCCACACGAAGACGGCCCAGAGGATCTTGGGGTCCTGGCCCTGGAGCGAGTTGCGGAAGCGCACCGTCCACGCCCAGCCGAGCACCAGGGAGAGACTCAGGAGGATGAACCCCGCGACGGCGGCGATGCGGCCGAGGCGATCCAGCGTCGCGAGGGGTGGGAGAAAATGGAAGGCGCGCCCCATGCGCTTGCGCTTGATCTCGCGGAACTGGAAGAGGTAGAGCGTCCCCGCCGCGCCCGAGACGGCCATCCCGACGATGCCCGCGAACGCCAGCGTCACGTGGAAGGCGAGCCACGCTCCCCGGAAATCGAGGGCGCCCGGAGCGGGCCGGACTCCCATGACCACGGCGGCGCCCTCCATCGCCAGCACCAGGGGCATGAGCACGATGCCCACCCTGGAGGCCTCCCGGAGGCCCAGGCTGGCCACGACCCCCAGGGCGGTCATGAAGGCCAGCGTGGAGAGAGAAGGGGCGAGGCCCACCAGGGGCAGCTCCCCGAAACGGCCCGCGTAGAGGGCCAGCGCCGCGGCGTGCACGGCCAGGCCGGCCACCGCCACCCAGGTGGCGCCGGAGGACGCGATCCCCCTGGCTCCGCGAGCCAGCCCGCGGAGCCAGAGGAGGAAGGCGACGCTGTAGAGGAGGAGAGCGAGGAGGTGGATCACGTGCCAGCCGGGCGTGGTGCGTGGGCAGTCCTCTCGCCCGAAACGTTAGCGGAGGGCCGGAGGGCCTGCCAGAGGCGGTCGGAGCCCGGCCCTACGGCATCTTCCTGGACAGCACCACCGTCAGGCCCGACTCGAACACCGGGTTGTTGAGCCCCATGATGCGCGCCGAGGCGTTGCCCGGCTCCACGGACACCACCTGGAGGCGGCCCTCCACGGTGGGAGGCCAGTCGGGATCCTCCCTCCACATGAGGACGTACTCGTCGCCCACGGAGACGCCGGCGTTCGCGCCGCGGTCGAGGAACGCGATGTCGTAGATCCCCTGAATGCCCGGCTGGGCGAAGCCGACGACCGTGGCGGCCGGTCCCGCCGCGACGTCGCTCGGCTGCACCCCGGGCCGGATCCCGTACTCGGGAAGGGGGCGCACGAGGTCGCCGGGCGTCATGCGGTCGAACTCGTCGACCACCAGGGCCACGACGCCGACTCCCGAGGCCTGCTCGCTCACCGTGACCACGCCGGTGGGGACGGCGATCTGGCCCACCCCTTCGATCTCGTCGACGATGCGGAAGACCTGGAGGGACGTCCCGGTGCGGAGCGCCGCATCCGACAGGACCTGCACCCGGTCGTACGTGAAGTACGTGCGCCGCCGCTCCTCCTCGGCGCCCACCAGCGCTCCCAGCGATCCGATGCTGGGGGGCGTGGCGCCCGGCGGCACCAGCCACGGCGCCGAATAGAAGACGTCCCTCGCCACCACCGGCAGGTTCTCACGCGCCTCGGCGGCGATGAAGCCGCCGCGTTCCCGCGGCCAGAACACGGTGCGCTCGTCCGCGGCGGGTCCCGGGTCCACCGGGGGGAGGGGCCGCGGGCCGGGGGCCGGCTGCCCGGGCGCCACCACCGCGACGTCGACGACCGTGGTCGTCACGTCGGGAATCACCAGCGTCTCACCGGGATAGATCCAGTGCGGATCCTCCACGACCCCACGGTTGGCCTCGTAGATGCGCGGCCACAGATAGGGGTTCTGGTAGTAGCGCTGGGCGAGATTCCACAGCGTCTCCCCGTCCACCACCTCGTGGGTGGCGGGGCGCTGCTGCTCCTGAGATTGAGCGATTCCCGGGAGAATCAGGAGGGCCAGGAGGGCCGCGGCCGACCGGGTCATGGAAGGTCCTTTGCCAGGTGGGACGGGGGTTTGGCTGCACCCGTACAGCTTCGAAGATATGCCCCGAAGCCCCGGGGAGATCGG
>JAHWKH010000263.1 GCA_019347995.1 Gemmatimonadota bacterium
ATCGCCTCGACCTTGACCATCAGACCTCCTTGCTCCGGCGTTCCAGCAGGAC
Source organism: Gemmatimonadota bacterium (assembly GCA_019347995.1). The sequence continues at coordinate 53 of JAHWKH010000263.1, forward strand.
GACGTCTTTCCACTCACCGTGCAGGCGCCCGATTCGCTCGCGGACGCCGACGACGCGGAACCCGCAGCTGCGGTGCAGCGAGAGCGACGCGTCGTTCTCGGGGAACACCCCCGCCTGCACGGTCCAGATCCCGGCCCGCTCCGCGCGCGCCACCAGCTCGCGCAGGAGCGCCTTGCCGACGCCGCGCCCGCGGGCACAGTCGGCGACGTACACGCTGTCCTCCGCGACGCCGGCGTAGACGCACCGGCCCGACACCGCCGTGATGCGCAAGCCCGACTGGATCCGGGTCAAGGCGCCGGTCTCGGAAGGCTATCACGCGACGCGCAGGCTGATGCGGGCCAAGCAGCTGCATACCGTCTGCGAGGAGGCCGCCTGCCCCAACATCGGCGAGTGCTGGGAGGCGGGGACCGCGACGTTCATGATCCTGGGCGACGTGTGCACCCGCGCCTGCAAGTACTGCGGCGTGGCCCACGGCATGCCGACCGAGCTGGACACCGACGAGCCGCGGCGGGTGGCCGACACGTGCCAGGCCATGGAGCTGGAGCACGTGGTCATCACCAGCGTGAACCGGGACGAGCTCGCCGACGGCGGGGCCGCCATCTACGCCGAGACCATCCGCCAGATCCGCGCGCGCCTCCCCGGGTGCTCCGTGGAGGTCCTCATCCCCGACTTCAAGGGCGACGAGGACGCGCTGTCGGTGGTGCTGGACGCCGAGCCGGCCATCCTGGGGCACAATCTGGAGACGGTGGAGCGGCTCCACCCCGACGTGCGGCCCGGCGGTCGCTACTGGCGCTCCATCTCCTTCCTGGGAGCGTCGAAGCGGCTGCGGCCCGACATCCTCACGAAGTCGGGTCTGATCCTGGGCATGGGCGAGGAGGAGGACGAGATCCGCACGGCGATGGCCGACCTCCGCGAAGCCAGCGTGGACATCCTCACGCTGGGCCAGTACCTGCGCCCCTCGCCCCAGCACATCCCGGTGGCGCGCTGGGTGACGCCCGGGGAGTTCGCCCACTGGAAGCGGGTGGGCGAGGAGGAGCTGGGATTCAAGCACGTGGAGTCGGGCCCGCTGGTGCGCTCCAGCTACCACGCCAAGGAGCAGGCGCGGGAGGTGGAGGCGGGAGGGCCGGGCCGGATCCAGCGCGTGCTGGAGGCGGACGTGCCGGCGCCGGCCGAGGTGCCGCCGCCGTCCCTGGTGCAGCTCGAGATGGGCCGGCCCGCCCGGCGCGCGTCGGCGGGCTGACCGCCGGCGGGGGCGCGTGCGCCCCCGCAGACTTCCGCGGCGCCACGGCGCCGCACCCGAGGACGACCGGCGGCCGGATGCCGCCGACACGAGGCGGAATCATGGCGGACACGAAGACCGCGAACGGAAAGACGAAAGCGGACCGCGAGGAGGCCGGCGGCGACGCCTTCCACGGCGTGGCCGAGGACGTGGCCGTGCAGCTCATGCGGGATATGCTCCTCTATCGCCGCTTCGAGGAGAAGGCGGAGGAGGCGTACGCCATCGGCAAGATCGGCGGCTTCTGCCACCTCCACATCGGGCAGGAGGCCGTGGCCGCGGGCTGCATCGCGCCCCTGCGCGACGACGACTACGTCATCACCGCCTACCGGGAGCACACCCAGGCCATCGCAAAGGGCATCCAGCCCAACACGGTCATGGCCGAGCTGTTCGGGCGCGTCGACGGCTGCTCGGGCGGGAAGGGGGGCTCGATGCACCTGTTCGACGCGTCCCTCGGCTTCATGGGAGGGCACGGGATCGTGGGCGGCCAGGTGGCGCTGGCCTCGGGGCTCGGCTTCGCCATCAAGTACCGGGGCGAGGACCGCGTCGCCCTCTGCTTCCTGGGCGACGCGGCCGTGAACCAGGGCGCGTTCCACGAGGCCATGAACATGTCGGCCGTGTGGAAGCTGCCGGTGATCTACGTGGTGGAGAACAACGAGTACGGCATGGGCACCAAGTTCAGCCGCGTCTCGGCCACCGAGATCCACGAGCGGGCGTGCGCCTACGGCATCCCCGCCCACGTGGTGGACGGCCAGGACGTCCTGGAGACGTACGCTACGTTCGAGAGCATGGCGGAGGACGTGCGCGGCGGCGCCGGCCCCCAGTACGTCGACGTGCGCACGTACCGCTTCAAGGGCCACTCCATGTCGGATCCGGTCTCGGGCACGTACCGCACGAAGGAGGAGGTGGAGTCGCGCACCCGCCAGGACGACCCCATCGCGCGACTGCGCGAGATCCTCTTCGAGGCCGAGCTCCTGGACCAGGAAGGGCTCGAGGCCATGGACGCCGAGGCCAAGAAGGTGGCGCAGGAGGCCACCGACTTCGCGGACGCCTCGCCCCAGCCCGAGGCCGACGCCCTCTACGAGAACGTGTACGCCGAGCTGAACGAGCACGGCCGGCTGTTCTTCGACGGCTTCGGGCGGCCCAGATCGGCAGAGGGGGTCCGCTGATGGCCGAGATGACCTATCGCGAGGCGCTCAACCAGGCGCTGCGCGAGGAGATGGAGCGGGACGAGGACGTCTTCCTCATGGGCGAGGAGGTGGCCGAGTACGACGGCGCCTACAAGGTGTCGAAGGGGCTCCTCGAAGCCTTCGGCGACCAGCGCATCGTGGACAGTCCCATCAGCGAGCTCGGCTTCGCCGGCCTCGGCGTGGGCGCCGCCATGGCGGGGCTGCGGCCCGTGATCGAGTTCATGACGTTCAACTTCTCGATCCTGGCGCTGGACCAGGTGCTGAACTCGGCCGCCAAGATGCTGTACATGTCGGGCGGCCAGATCCCGTGCCCCATCGTCTTCCGCGGGCCGACGGGCGCGGCCCTCCAGCTCTCGGCCCAGCACTCCCAGGCCGTGGAGACGTGGTACGTGCACGCGCCGGGGATGAAGGTCGTGACCCCCGCCACGCCGGCCGACGCCAAGGGCCTCCTCAAGGCGTCCATCCGCGACGAGGATCCCGTGGCGTTCATGGAGGGCGAGCTCCTCTACAACCTGAAGGGCCAGGTCCCCGACGACGACGACTTCGTCATCCCGCTGGGGGTGGCCGATCTGAAGCGCGAGGGCGACGACGTCTCCATCATCACCCACGGCAAGATGGTGCACGTGGCGCTGCAGGCGGCCCAGAAGCTGGAGAAGGAAGGCATCGAGGCCGACGTCCTCGACCTGCGCACGCTGCGCCCCCTGGACGTGGACGCCATCCTGGCCACCGTGAAGAAGACCAATCGCGCCGTGTACCTCGAGGAGGGCTGGAGCTACGTGGGCGTCGGCGCCCAGATCGTCTCCCTCGTCCAGGAGGAGGCCTTCGACTGGCTCGACGCCCCCGTCCTGAGAGTCACCCAGGCCGACGTCCCCATGCCCTACGCGAAGAACCTCGAGAACATGGCCAAGCCGAACGCGAACCTCGTGGTCGAGGCCTGCAACAAGGTGCTGTACCGAAACGGCAAGAAGTAGAAATCGTCCCCCAACCCGAAGCCGCTCAAATCGGATGCAGGGGTAGGAAGGCGAGGAGGCGGAGTGAGGCGTACCGTAAGGTACGTCGCAGCGACGCCCCCGGAGCCTGACGCCCCCCTGCGCCGATTTCAGCGGCGCGCCCAGACATGGCAACAAAAGTCCACATGGAAGCGCTTTCTCCGACGATGGAGGAAGGCCAGATCGTCAAGTGGCACAAGTCCGAGGGCGACGAGGTCGCCAACGGGGACGTGCTCGCGGAGATCGAGACCGACAAGGCCACCATGGAGCTGGTGGCCCGGGGCGAAGGCGTCCTGCGCAAGGTGATCCTGCAGGAGGGCGCCACCGCGCCGGTGGGCGCCGTCATCGCCGTCATCGGGGCGGAGGACGAGGACATTTCCGGCTTGGTGGAGGAGGCCGGCGGCGACGGGGCGGCTCCCTCGGGCGAGGACGAGGCGCCGAAGGGAGAGGACGAGGCGCCCGAAGGAGAGGACGAGGCGCCGGAGGCCACCGCGGCGGCGCCGAAGGAAGAGGCGGCCGAAGCCGAGGAGGAGGCCGAGGCG